>DUSJ01000438.1 GCA_012842645.1 Clostridiaceae bacterium
CGATCTACCAGGGGATAGCCGTGACCGGTTCGGTAAACCAGATGGGCTATATCCAGCCCATCGGCGGCGCTACGCTCAAGGTCGAAGGATTTTTCGAGATATGCAGGATCAACGGGCTCAACGGCAAACAAGGGGTTATAATTCCGTACCAAAATGTAAAGAACCTCATGCTCTCTGACGAAATAGTAGAAGCCGTGGAAAAGGGCCTGTTCCACATTTATCCCATAAAGACCGTGGATGAAGGAATCGAGATACTGACAGGCGTTCCGGCGGGCGAGAGGCTCCCGGACGGCACCTATCCTGTCGGTACCGTGAACGACCGGGTCTACAAAAAACTCCGCTACTTTGCCGAAACCACGGCCAAATACCACCTTTAAGCCGTCTGAATTGAATCCCGCTATGTCAGGTACGGAAGGCGGATACAAGGTTTCTCGCAGAGCGAGAACTTTGTATCCCCTTTTCCTGGATCATTATCAGCACGGTCCCTATGCGCATTATATCTTGAACCTGGATATTTCGTTCGATAGCGCCTGGGCAAGCAAATTAAGGTTTTCAGCTGTTTTTGCGACTTCGTCTATGGCGGCCATCTGTTCGACCGATGAGGCGGATATCTGCTGTGTGGCAGCCGATGTTTCCTCCGCTGAAGCGGATATGGATTCCATGGTCGCGAGGATCTCATCCTTCTTGCTGACCATTATATCATTCAGGCTGCTGATGGTTGAAAGATTGTCGTTAATATTCTGCAGCATCTCCGATATTTCATTGAACGCGTCACGTGTATCTTCCACGGCTGCGCTTTGGGCTTCAATGATGTTCTTGTTTTCATCGACCACGATGACGGCATTTCTTGACTGGGCCTGTATGTTTTCTATAAGGGCCTTTATGCCTCTTGACGCTGCTGCTGACTGCTCAGCCAGTTTCCTTATCTCGTCGGCAACGACCGCGAAACCCTTTCCTGATTCGCCTGCCCGTGCCGCTTCGATGGACGCATTCAGAGACAATAAGTTCGTCTGGGCTGCTATATGGTTTATCGTTTCGACAATAACGCCTATTTCAACAGCGCTCTTATCAACCTCAAGTATAACTGAATTTAATTTATCCGAGGCAAGTTTGCTCGCATCAAACTTTTCTTTCAGGACTGTGACGGTATTAAGCCCTTTTTCCTTAAGTGTGTTCGATTCCCTGACCACATCGATGATCTTGTCTATTTCCGAGGATACATCCTGGATGTTTTCCGCCAGCTGGGTGGTCTTTTTCAGGCCCTCTTCAGTACTGTAGGCCTGTTCCTCGGTAACCTTAGTTATTTCACCGATGGTATGCGATATCTCCGTGGTAGTCGCACTGGATTCCTGGGCCGATGCAGCGAGGGAGTCGGCTGACATCGAAACCTGGTACGACATGTTTTTTACATTTTCCATCGTTTTGCTGAGGTCATCAGTCATTCTGTTAAGACTGCTTGCAAGGAGCCCGATTTCATCCCTGCTCCTAATATTGCTCTTGACGGTAAAATCTCCGTTGCCTACGAGACTTATGTCCTTGGAAATCTTTTTGATGTTTCTCACGATGGGGTTTGATAAAAGAGCTCCCAGCGAGATTCCCGCTGCGACCAGTATTATAGTCGCGATCACCGAGCCTCGGACTATAGCATTGGTTTTGCTTCTGATTTCAGAAATGTTGAAGGTGCCGAAGAGTTTCCAGTCAACTTTATCGATAGTCGTATATCCGGTATATTTATCTTCCCCATTGTAATGATAATAAAGTTCCCCTTCGTAATTACCCGAGATGGCTGTTTCCCTCAAGATATCCGTGGCCAGGGGCTGTCCGATCTTATCCAGCTGAGGATGGGTAATAATAATTCCTTTATTATTACTTAATATATAATATCCCTCGTCTCCGATCCGGAATGAATTAATTATTCCGGTCAGGTATTCCAGTGAAATATCGGCGCCTAAGACTCCAAGAATATTATTTGCTTCATCATGGACCGGGACTGCGACGGTGATTATCTGGTTGCCGTTAGCCGCATCAATATACGGATCGGTCCATATCAGATCATTTTTGGCTATGGCATCGGTATACCATGCCCTAACAGTGGGATCAAAATCATCGGGGAGGTCGACTTCAGGGACTATATGCAGTTCCCCGGTTTTCAACGCCACGTAAACGGATTGGATATCTGAATTCATTGACCTGAACCATTCCAGGATTTCCAGTATCTTTCCTGCATCATTCCGGCCCGATACGACAGAATCGACCAGGGATCTGTTCCGGCTGAATGAACGGAGGTTTTCTTCGTTTGTCTTCAGGAACATGTTTATGGTTCCTTTCATATTGTTGGTGTTTTCATTTATAGAGCGTTTTATTTCGTCCCCTATTGCATCGTTTGCGGTTTTTTGGCTTATGTAGGTAAGGATTGAAGTCGGAATCAGGACTATTGCTGCAATCAGTGTAAGAATTTTGATTTTGATCGATAATCCTTTTTTCATATTTACCTCCTTGGCATAATGTATGTTCTGTTAACTTAATAATAAAAATGAGACCTGAAACGCCTCTGGTATAATGGAATCACCAACATAACCATTACCTCCCAGAAAGGAGCGTTTAGGTCTCATGACTATTATACCATCAAGCGTAG
>DUSJ01000439.1 GCA_012842645.1 Clostridiaceae bacterium
CGGAAGGAAGAATGGAAGAAAGGGGAGAGCTGGATCATTACATCGGTGTGGCAACTACAATTAATGAAACAGCGGAATTTGATGTCTTGGAAGTAAAAGCCGGTACCTGGGCAGTTTTCGAATCCATTGGGCCATTCCCGGAAACACTTCAAAATGTATGGGGAAGGATATACTCAGAGTGGTTTCCGTCTTCAGGATATGAGGCGGCTGAAGGTCCTGAAATTTTGTGGAACGAGAGTCCGGACACTGGAAATCCAAAGTATCGAAGCGAAATCTGGATTCCGGTAAAGAAAAAAGACTGTTAATTACGTCAGTGTTTATAATGTAGGGCGCTTCCTGGTTAAGTGCCCTTTTCATTTATCACCATATTCACCTTTTGGCATGGCCAACAGCCTGTTGTATTCATCAATTATCTTTTTTTCTGTTATTGCATCGACTTTTCCTTCTTTTGGCATGATTATAAATACTTCTCCGCCATATTTCTGCTGAAACAGCTTATGGCCTTTCTCTTGGGAAGATCGGCTTTTTCCTGTATATATGGCCATAGATGCGGATCTATATGAATTTGGCTTAATCTGAAGTCCAATCTTATAGCCATTTACTGATGCCCATAAATCCACCCAGAACGGAGAACCTTCGATATCCGGAGGAGTATCGTAAAATGGGATTCCTCCAATAATTAAAGCGGGTTCAGTCATCTTCCGTGCTCCTTCATATAGCCTTCGAATGTTCTTCTTAAAACTACGTCAAACATGTAATCAATGCAATCCTGCCGGCTTATGCTATTTATGAGGTTTGGATGGAATCTTTCTTCTTCAGGCAGAATACGGCTGATTTTTTCATAAAGGATTCCGCCTAATTCCTCAATATGGGATTCGCTTCTTCCATGTGTAAAATAATATTGTTTCCATTCTTCAAAATTGCTTGGGGCACAGGAACGTATCAGCTCAGATGTAGGTCCTACATTCTTTTTAAAGTTTAGCTGCCATCTGTTCATAGCATAATTCAAAATAAATTCTTTTGTTGCTTTCGGCATTTTTTATCCTCGCTTTCTCCAACCGACCTGCGTTCAGTTTTTCTTAAGTCTTTTCCTGAATGTAAGCATCATGAAACGGGGAAGGTCCATCATCCGCTTATATCTCCTGGGTTCCCTGACCAGCCTGAACAGCCATTCAAGCCCTGCTTTTCTCATAAACTCCGGCGCAAGGGCCGCAGTTCCGGCAAAAACGTCTATGGCTCCTCCAACGCCAATGATAACCCTCACATTCAGCATATCCGCATGACGGTGTATCCATTTTTCCTGCTTTGGAGCTCCGAGTCCCACAAGAAGGACCTCCGCCCGGGAATCATTTATTTCCTTTATTATTTCAGGTATTTCGCTTTCATCGAAATAACCGTGCCTGTATCCTGCGATTACAGCTTTGGGATGTTCGGACAGGATGTTGACGGCCGCTTTTTCGGCCACGCCAGGTTTTCCTCCGAGGATGAAAAAGCTGACAGGCCTTTTTTCCGTGTCCAGAAGAATCTTTTTTACAAGGTCGATACCTGACACTTTTTCTTTCAGCCTTCGTTTCAGTATACGGGATGCCAGGACCACACCTGCTCCGTCCGGGACCAGCAGCTGGGCGCCGTTAAGGATGTTCATAAGCTCGGGATCCCTGTTTGCCTGCATTATAATCTCGGCATTGGGCGTATAGATTTTATTGGCAGAATGTCCCTCCAGCATGCCATAAACGATCTCAAGGGCCTCGTCCATGCTGACATTGTCGATCATTACACCGTGTATGTCCACTTTTTCAGGCATTGTCATCCCCATGCTTTCGTATTGCTTATAAATCTTTGTCTAATGATTATACTAAACCAGGCGTCAAAAGAAAATAGGATCCGCGTTTTATTGACCGTAAAATGCGCGTTGTGATACAATCAAAGCAACAATCAGGACGCTGGCAATAATTTGTTTTGGGAAGTGTTTGTATGAAAATATGCATTATAGGACTTGGCTATATAGGATTGCCAACAGCGGCAATGTTCGCTACCCACGGACATGAAGTCCTGGGCGTGGATGTAAATAAAAAAGTTATCGATGCTTTGAACAAAGGCAGGATTATAATAGAGGAACCGTTCCTGGACGAGATAGTCAGCGGAGCCGTAAAGCAGGGAAGCCTGCGGGCATCAACCGAACCCGAGGTTTCGGATGTTTTTATTATCTGCGTTCCCACTCCCATAAATCCCGACAAAACCGCCGACCTTTCATTCGTGGAAAGCGGAACCCGCAAGATACTTCCATACCTGAAAAAAGGCGACATAGTCATTCTCGAGTCGACATCTCCGCCTGGCACCACCAGGGATTTCGTGGGCTCAATCCTGAAAGAGGCAGGCTTTATTCCC
>DUSJ01000440.1 GCA_012842645.1 Clostridiaceae bacterium
AAAATATGAAGGCTACCAGTCAATGAAGCAGCTTCTCAGCCTGCCTGAACCGCCTGACGCTGTAATCTGCAGCGACAATATCCTTTGCATCGGAGCCATGAAAGCCATACATGAAGCCGGGCTGAAAATTCCGGACGATGTGGGGATACTGAGTTTCGACAACATGCCTATCGCCGATCTCGTGGAGCCCACCCTGACGACAGTGGATATTGATGTTTTTGAACTGGGAGTCCAGGCTGCAAATATCCTGTTCAAGATCATTGACAACCCTGAAGCAAGGCAGCAGCAAAGCATGATATCCACCTGCATCAAGATGAGGGAATCGACTTGCAGAAGGAAGTAAGCAAAATCTGTTACAGGAAGGAAAACAGCGAATGATGCCGATTATCGCGACACATGAAAGCACAAGGGAATACATATATCCGGCCGACAGGAGAAAACTCCGGGTCAGAATAAGATGCTCGAGGGAAAACATCCGGTCATGCAGTATAGTGTACTGGAACAGGTTCAATGAATCGGTAAGGGAACATAAGGATATGGTCTGCACGGGAAGAGACAATGACTGGATATACTTTTCGGGCGAGCTTTCATTCGACGAAACCGCCAGGTACATAAAATACTACTTTATAATTGGCGACAGCGACGGAAAGACCTGGTGCCTTGGAAGAGACGGACTATCCCCCGAAAAGCCCAGGCACTTCTATGAATATCTTTACACCAATGAACTGGATGTGCTTAACGTGCCGGAATGGGCGAGAGGATCTGTCCTCTATCAGATCTTTCCCGACAGGTTTTTCAACAAGGATAGGAGAAACGATCCTCCGGGAGTTGTTCCATGGAACAGTATGCCAAGCAGGGAGAACTTTTTCGGCGGTGACCTGAAAGGCATAATATCAAAACTGGATTACATAAGTTCCCTGAACGTCGGGGTCATATACCTGACGCCAATATTCAAAGCGCCTTCCAACCATAAGTATGATACTGAAGATTACTTTTCGGTAGATCCGTCATTCGGGGATATGGATGATCTGAGGACGCTGGTGAAGGAATGCCATGACAGGAACATCAGGATCATACTGGACGGTGTGTTCAATCATTCGGGATATTTCTTCCCCCCGTTCCAGGACGTCATCCGAAAGGGCGAGGCATCAGAATACAGGGACTGGTTTTATATTGAAAACTTTCCCGTCAGGACCGATCCGCCGAACTATGAGTGTGTTGGTTACTACAAATGGATGCCCAAATTGCGGTTAAGCAACCCGGATGTACGGAAGTACTTCATCGGGGTGGGCACATATTGGATCAGGCAGGCTGACATAGACGGCTGGCGGCTTGATGTGGCCGATGAGGTTGATTTTACTTTCTGGCAGGAGTTCAGGAAGGCTATAAAAAGCGTGAAGGAAGATGCCCTCCTGGTAGCTGAGACATGGAAGAACGGCAGCGACATGCTCAGGGGTGACCAGGTTGATTCGGTCATGAATTACCTGTTCAGGGATGCAGTTGTTGACTACTTCGCAACAGGCGAGATAGATGCCTATGAATTCGATCACCTGATCAACAGGATGCTGCATACCTATACCGCCGATTCGCTGCATGTCCTTTACAACCTTTTGGGCAGCCACGATACCCCGAGATTCCTGAGCCTTTGCAGGGGAAACCTTGACAAGATGCGGCTGGCAATAGCATTCCAGATGACTTTTCCGGGAATGCCGGCCATCTATTACGGCGATGAAGCGGGAACGGAAGGGGACAATGATCCTGACTGCAGGAGAGCTTTTGACTGGGAAAACATCAATCGGGAACTTCTTGGGTTCTGCAGGAAGATGACGGCATTGAGAAATTCTGACCGCCCGCTGCGATACGGGGAATACCGGAGCATTCATTGCAATGGAGACACCTACGGTTTTGCAAGAAGCATTGACGGTGAAAACACATATATCATCCTTAACAATTCAGCCGAAGAAAAAACACTGACCATTCCATGCTTCGAAGGCTTTTCAGAGGAACTGCGATTTGTCAGCCTTGTAAGCGATAAAACATACGCGCCTGAAAAGATTACTGCAGGCGAAGCGTTACACAATTCGGACATTTATGATTATTGCTCCAAAATCAATATGATACTGCCGGCGTATCATTTTGAAATAATAAAAAAAGGAGGATAACAAAATGAAGATCTTGACGAGATTCCTGGCAGCATTGCTTCTGCTTGCGCTCCTGTTATCAATTGCAGGGTGCGGCGGACAAAGCTCGCTTCCTTCAGCAACAGACAAACCGCCAACTGAGACTGCAGGGAAAAAAGATGAGAATAAAGACAGCAGCAAAAAACCGGTTGAAATAGAATTCTGGCACAATTATGATGCTGGTGCGGGTCAAATCGACGTGCTGAACGAACTTATCGCCGAGTTTGAAAAGGAAAACCCTGATATTAAAGTCAACCATCTGTACCTGGAATGGTCCGCGCTGAGGAACAATGTTTTTACCGGCGCTTCGACCGGTGAGCTTCCTGATGTCCTGCGCGGCGATATAGGCTTTGTTCCACAGTTCCAGAGCCTGGACATACTTTATGAGATGAGCTCGCTGCCCGACTACAAAGATGTGGCGGCCCAGATCATGGAAGCACCCAACAGCACGGCGAAGATGGGTGACAAATTCTACGGGATCGCGTCAAACACCAACACAAAAATACTTTTTTACAACAAGAAAATGCTCGCCGACGCGGGTTTGAGCGTACCCAAAACTCTCGATGAAATGTGGGAATGCGCCGAAAAACTTTCGAACTCCAAAACCATAGGATTTGTCGAGGCATGGACCGGGGTATGGAACATAGGACAGTACATCTGGAGCTATGGCGGCGATGTCATGGCGCCGGACAACAGCACAGCCACCGGTTATATCAATGGACCCGTTTCTGTCGCAGTGGTGCAGAAACTTGCTGACCTGTACAAAAAGAAGGCATTGTCCGGACCGACGCTTGATCCGGGAGCCCTCGGAGACACGGACGGATGGGCAGCCGGTGTGTATGCTATGGAAATCGACGGTCCATGGCGCTACACAATGGCACAGGCTGCAAACATAGACATAGGCGCCGTCCAGATGCCTCCGGGCCCGGCTGGCTCCATCGGGGTTCTTGGAGGAGAGGACTTCATGCTGTTTAAAACCTCGGATGATGAACACAGGGAAGCTGCCTGGAAGTTCATCAAGTTCATGGTCGGCAAGAAGGCGCAGGTCGCAATGGCCAAAGTCGGACAAATGCCTGTGAACAAGGAAGCCATGTCCGATCCTGAAGCCCTGGAAGCAATGCCCCTGCTGCCGATATTTGAAGAGGCACTGAAAACAGCCCGGTCCCGTCCCGTAACTCCAAAATGGAGCGATATAGAAAATATTATAGCAACAAAAGTGGCAGAAGCAATAACAGGACAAAAAGATGTGCAAAAAGCTCTTGATGAAGCTGCGGCAGAAATAGACAGCCTTCTGGCATCGGATTGATCGGCGCCGGACAGGGTGGGCCGCTTGATTATACGGCTCATTCCTGTCCGGTAACATAAACAGGAGGGAACAGATGGTTAGAGCTGATAGAAATATTCGCAATAAAAGCATTTACGCCGTCAAAAACAAGATGTACCTTCTCCTGCTCCTGGTTCCGGGGCTTGCGGTCCTGGTCCTTTTCACTTTTTATCCCATAATAAAGATGACGGTCATGAGCTTCTTTAATTGGAAAATAGGATTTTCCCAGACATCAGAGTTTGTCGGGCTGAAAAATTACATTGATGTTTTCACCGATCCGATTGCCAGGACAGCATTGGTCAATACCCTGTATTACGCCCTGATCACAGTACCGGCGCAGATGGCCCTTGGACTTCTCGCTGCCCTTCTGATATACGGCATAAAAAAGTTCAGCCTGTCATTCAGACTGCTGTACTATTTGCCTGTCATAACATCATGGGTCGTTGTCGCGTTGCTTTTCAGATATATATTCAGCAACCAGGGGCTGCTGAATTACATAATCACGGACGTGCTGCATATCAGTGACAAGCCGGTCGGCTGGCTGAGTACCCGATGGCCTGCTCTTACCGCTACTACCATACTTGGGATATGGAAAGGTATAGGATGGAACATGGTCGTATTTCTCGCGGCCCTGCAGGCGATACCCCTGGAACTTTTCGAAGCCGCATCCATCGACGGCGCCAACTCGGCCCAGAGATTTTTCTATGTAACGCTGCCATGCATAAAAGGCACCATCCTGTTCGCTCTTGTCATGCTTTTTATAGGAGCTTTCAATACGTTCACGCCTATAAATGTGATTACCGGCGGAAATCCTGCCCACCAGACGGAAGTGGTGCTTACATGGATGTATTTCCAGACCTTTGGAACCGTAGGGAAAATGGGATATTCAGCCGCACTGTCCGTCATTATCTCGCTTATTGTCTCTGTTATCGCTGTCATCCTGTTCAGGGTCATAAAGCCTGAAAACAGTGGAGGTAGACTATGAAAAGCGCAGGCCGTTTCAATTACAGGTACATAATACTTATAGCCGGTCTGGTAATTATGGTGTTTCCGATGATATACATGGTCACATCATCGCTGAGGCCCAATAACCAGACTTTCACCTATCCTCCGAAAATATTCCCGAAGCTTTCGGAGATAACATTTGAGAACTATGCTTATGTCCTGGTCAGGCAGAATTTTTTCATGTACCTGAAAAATACGCTGATCGTGGCAGTTATGTCGACGTTTTTATCCGCGTTACTGTCGTCAATGCTGGCCTATTGCATTTCAAGGCATAGGTTCCCGGGAAGGAACCTGTTGTTTGGAACCATAATAACGATAATGCTGATACCCGGACTGGCCATGCTGGTCCCGCAATTTGAGCTCGCCGTGGCATTCAAGCTTATAAACAAACTATGGGGAGTGATCCTGTTCTATACCGCCTGGACAATACCATTTTCCACTTTCCTGATAAAAGGCTATATAGACGGTATTCCAAAAGAACTTGACGAAGCTATTTACATGGATGGAGGATCGATTCTGACAGTTTTCTTCAGGGTAATCATCCCGATGGCTTCACCCTCCCTGGCGGCCGTCAGCGTTTTCAATTTCCTTTATCCCTTTGAGGAACTCGGATGGTCGCAGACAATTCTGAAAATCGACGCGAAAAGAACGCTGCCCGTGGCGATAACACAATTTTTCCAGGCCCATAACAGGACCGACTGGGGATATGTGTTCGCCATGACCTGTCTTGCGATGATTCCTGTCATCGTGATATACCTGCTGCTGCAGAAATACTTTGTTTCAGGGCTTTCAACAGGCGCGATAAAAATGTAGTGTTTATAAATAAATTGCAAAAACAGACAGTAAATTTAAGATATTAGGGGGGTAAAATGAAGCAGGAGGGAGTCTTATCTCCCTCCTGACACATTGAGATACTATACAATTAGGTCAACATGCTGGATGGTTCCGACCTCTCCGTTCTCTTTAAGGAAGATCCCCGACCTGCGTATTTGTCCCAACTGTTCGTTGGTCTGTGTTTTAAGACCAAATTCCGATTGGACGTTACCCAGGTAGATAGCTCCAACACCAACCTGCCCGAGGGCAAGAAGGGTCTTGTTGCCGGCTTCGTCGACAGTCCAGATCCTGAGGCGGCTGAATATTTCGTCATTCTCGTCTATCCAGCCGTTATTGTCCTCGTCCCAGGCAGCAAGCTCTTCAAACCCGTTTCCGCTTCGAGGGCCAAAAAGTTCGCTCCCGTCATCGATGATGCCGTTGCCGTTAAGATCCAGGGCCAGAAAGCCTGAACCGTAGCCGGTAAAGGCGATAGTATCCGGTTCGCCGTCCATGTCGATGTCGAAGCGATAATTCCTGTCTCCGAGGGCGGCAGAGGAGTTTTTGAAATTGATCACAAGAGGGTCGATTAAGGCGTCGCCTGCACGGATGGATATAATCTCTTCCCTGATGAATTCCCTGCTTACACTGAAGCTCAGGTTGAAGTTGATCACCCGCCCGTCGGCCGTGGTAACGCTTCCCGTTGAGCTGAAGGACATTTTTTCCGACTCACGCTGGTATTCGTACCTGTCATACTTAAGTCCCCAGCCCTGGGGCCTT
>DUSJ01000005.1 GCA_012842645.1 Clostridiaceae bacterium
GTAACGTCCTTCGGTCTCGGTGGTCAGGGTCTGGGACGTTCCCGTCTTTCCGCCGATACGGTACCCGGCCACGTAGGCGTTCCGCCCCGTCCCTTCCGTGACCACGCCTTCGAGGATAGAACAGACGGTCCGGGCGGTCTCCTCGGAAATAACCTTCCTGACTACCTGGGGCTCAAACTTTTTGATGATGTTTCCGTCATTGTCGCTGATTTGTTTTATTATGGTCGGCTTCAACAGGTTGCCGCCGTTGGCTATGGCAGCGTATGCCGTTATCATCTGGATAGGCGTTATCTGGAACCTCTGGCCGAACGAGGAAACGGCAAGGTCGATCTCCTTCGGGTCCTGGTGCTGAACCGCCTTCAGCTCATCGGCAGAGGGTTCTCCAAGGAGCTCGATCCCCGTTTTTTCACGGAAACCAAACATGGTGAAATACTCGTAGAACTTTTGAACGCCAAGGTCCAGCGCAGTTTTTACGAATACAGGGTTACAGGAGTTATATACTGCGTGCAGGAAATCTTCAGAACCGTGGCCGCCCTTTTTCCAGCAGTTTATGGTATGGCCGGCGACCGTGATGGGCTTGCAGAATTCAGGAGTATTAATTGATACGACGTTTTCCTCGATGGCAGCGCAGGCCGTTACGGCCTTGAATACCGAACCCGGCTCATATGTATCCATTACGGCCTTGTTTCTGAATATGACGCTCCAAAGGTATTTGCTGTCTTCGGGATCGTTGAGCCCGCCCCAGTTTTCATCGATTATGCCCCGGGGCAGCGCGCCGGGATCATTGCAGTCAAAATCCGGCTTAGAAGCCATGGCCAGTATTTCCCCCGTGTTCGGGTCCATGACTATGGCTGCTGCGCCGTTTTTGACGTTATAGTCCAAAATGGCCTGGTCCAGCGCTTTTTCGGTAAGGTACTGTACGGTTTCGTCTATGGTCAGGAATACATCGTAGCCGTCGATGGCGTCGATGTATCTTTCCTTCGAAAAGCTGACCTGGCGTCCCAGGACATCGACTTCGTTGAGAATCTTACCCGGAACACCCTTGAGGGTGGTCTCGAGCACATACTCGATGCCGTTGAGACCCTGGTCGTCGCTCCCGGTGAATCCAAGCACGTGGGATGCGAGAGAACCTTTGGGATAATACCTTTTTGAGTCCTCGTCTATGTAGATGCTTTTAAGAGAAGCATTCACAACGTACTGTCTTACAAGGGACCCCGTTTCCTTGTCTACCTTTCTCTTTATGAACTCGTAACGCGAATTCATATTGAACTTATTAAGGATCACTCCCGGGTCCATGTCAAGTATCGTGCCGAGGTCGGTGGCAATCTGCAGGAGCTTTTCCTGGTTGCCGTCCACCTCTTCCATGAGTTCTTTCGGGTTGACGCCCACAGTATCAACAGAAGCGCTTATAGCCAGCGCTTTTCCGTTCCTGTCGAATATGGTTCCTCTCTTGGGATTGATCTGTCTTTTCTGGGTCTGGTTGAGATACGCCTTTTCCTGGTACTCGGTGCCTTTCACGAACTGGATGAATCCGATGCGGTAGATGAGAAAAAGAAGGGCAAAGGTAAATACGAGCAGCATGAAAAACTCTCTTTTCTTCAGTTTTATGCTGCTGGGCTTATCAGGGACTGCTGCTTTTTTTTCAGGCGATGAGCCGGTCTTTTTTGCAGTGGTCCTTATTGTATTTTTCCTGTTCCTATCATAACTGCCGCCTTTCATTGACATGCCCTTCCTGATGCTTTTATGGATCCTTGCCAACCCTGTCTCACCTGTAAAAAAAGGGCGACCGACTGATTATACTATCGATTCATATCAATCTGAAGTCCCCTCTTCGTTCCTAAGATAAAATATATTAGTGTTCCTATGCTTTTATTGTCGTCAATTTATATTTTATTTTTTAATTCATGGCAGGACGGATTTTACCGTCTGCTTTATCCTGTCAGCAAGAGAAGTCTGCTGGGTCGTCTCATCGATGTAATCATGGTTAAGAACGACATTGTAGCTGCTTTTCGGGACGCTGACCAGGACGATCTGGTAGTTATCCGGCTTGTGCATGTTGAGTTTCGTCTCGGCCACCTGCCTGACATAGTCCAGGTCGATGCTGGTCTCGATCTCCACCCGCAGCATCCTGTTCTCATTTTTCAGGGCATTGTACTGCTCGGTAAGTTTCCCCATCTTCGCATTCAACTCAGCGATCACGGAAAAGCGATACAGGATGACAAAGCATACAGCCGTGACGAAAAGCAGGGCGAAAACCATCCTTGCCTTCGGCATGGATGATGTCCTGACCTGGGAGCGGACCAGTTTCGGCTGTCCCTTCGCTGCCCTCTGTTGTTCCTCAGGCTGCACAGCCCTTTCGGGAAGCTTGGGAGCAACGCTTCCGTACATGTAGCTGTTCTTCCTCTCCACCTTATCGCCTCCTGTCCTTTGAGTTTCAATTATCTCCTGAGATGGCTTAAGGGGTCGTTAACAGACCCCCAAGCCACACCAGGTTATCTTGAGACTTAATCTTTTGTTTTCCTCTCCGGTCGCCTGACCGGCTTTTTCTTTTGTTTTTCCTTAAATCTTTTGTGCTTTGCTCCCGGGAATCTTCCGGGATCTTTTCTTTCGTTTGTCTGTAAATATTATCACTGCTGGTAAATTGTCAAATTTAAAACTTTTGTATATCATCCTTTCCGGCAAACCGTCAAGGATCTTATCTTTCGCATCTTCCGCCGGCCTTAATGGTCAGGCGTTCCTCTTACGCAGGATAAATTATCGTTAGTTCAAAGTGATTGCTACAGTTTTTCCGCCACCCTCAGCTTTGCGCTTCTTGCCCTTGGGTTTTCGTCAAGTTCGCCTGCCGATGGTGTCACCGGTTTGCGGGTAATGATTTTCATCTTCGGCCTGATACCGCAAACACACTGCGGGAAATCCCTTGGGCAGATGCAGCCCTGAGCCTGTTCCTGGAAAGCTTTCTTCACTATCCTGTCCTCGAGGGAGTGGAAGGTTATCACCGCTATCCGCCCCCCGGGTCTCAGTATTTCCGGCGCTGTTCCAAGCAGCTTCTCAAGCACCTCCAGTTCCCTGTTGACTGCGATCCTCAACGCCTGGAAGGTTCTCTTGGCGGGGTGCGGTCCTTCTCTCCGCGCTGCCGCGGGGATGGCTGCCTTGATGATGTCTGCCAGTTGACCGGTTGTTGCGATCTCCTGCGTTTCACGATGCCTCACTATGAAGTCGGCAATCCTTGATGCCCACTTTTCTTCGCCGTAGTCCCTGATGACACGCGCTATATCGTCCCTGTCCCAGGTGTTCACAAGAATGCGGGCATTGA
>DUSJ01000441.1 GCA_012842645.1 Clostridiaceae bacterium
CCTGGCCCCGCAGACCCTTTCACGGATCATGATCCCTATCGTGTCACCGGCAGACAACCCGGTATCATCAAGCAATGCGAGCCCCCCGTTTATACCGAGGCTGGGAAGAGGTCCTCCGCTTGTTACATACCCAATTTTACTGCCGTTCATAATCACCTCGTAGCCGTTCCTCGGTATGCCCCTGTCGATCATTTCGAAGCCATACAGCTTTCTTTTTATTCCCTGCTCGCTTTGCCGGGCCAGTGCTTCCCTGCCGATAAAGTCCTCCTTGCTGAGCTTCACAAAGAATTTCAGCCCGGCCTCAAGAGGAGTAATGGCGTCCGAGAGCTCATGACCGTAAAGGGGAAGCGCTGCCTCAAGGCGCAGGGTATCTCTCGCGCCTAAGCCTACCGGCAGTATCCCATAATCCCTGCCTGCTTCAAGGATGCCGTTCCAAAGCCTTTCAGCATCACTTTTCCCGTTTTCGGAAATATCAAGATAGATCTCGAACCCGTCTTCCCCGGTATAACCGGTCCTGGACAGCAGCACCTTAAGGGGCGGCTGCCCGTCTTTTCCGAAAAGCCTGGTTTCGATAAACCAGTAGAAGCCGGGAAGCACAGTGTTTTCGTCATTCAATATCTTTCTTATTATTGACTCAGCCCAGGGTCCCTGAAGCGCAAGCTGCACAATTCTATCCGAAATGTTTTCCACCGTAACATCCCCGGTTACGTGCGATCTTATCCATGCCTCGTCTTTTTCAATATTGCCTGCGTTTACGACCAGAAGAAGCTTAGTGCCGGAGAACTTATAGATAAGGATATCGTCCGCCACGGTGCCGTTTTCATAGCACATGGGGGAATAAAGGATCCTGTTATCCGGAACGGGGCTAAGGTCGTTGGTTATAAGCCTGTTTACAAAAGAAAGAGCATCCCTGCCTTCAATGATTATCTCTCCCATGTGGGATACATCAAAAAGGCCTGCCGTGTTTCTTACGGCATGATGCTCCTTCAGGATATCCGAGTATGAAACGGGAAGCTCCCAGCCTCCGAAAGAGGTGAATTTTGCTCCCATGGCTTTCTCAGTTTCGTACAAGGGGGTTCTCCTGTCCATATGCAAATCCTCCCTAAAACATAAAAATAAAAGGGCATTAGCCATATACGGCTAATCACCCTGTCCTGTACCTGAGAGATTCTTATCCCTGACCATACTGATTTCGATAGTATCAAACATCAGAGAAAATTGCTCCTTCGGTGCCTTAAGGCTCTTCAGAGTATTGTCCGGCTGCGGTCTTTTTGCCTGAAAGATTCATCCAGGATCACTCCAACCTCCTGGACTTGCTTCTTCGGCTCCCTTACGGGTCTCTCCCGTAGCCTTCATCCAATCGCGTATTCAGTTTTTCTGATTCTATTATATTTCGGCCGGTTATGATTGTCAAATTATGCAAATACCTGTTTACTTGATCACGCGTCTTGCCCCGAGATACTTTTCACCGTATGAGGCAAGCGACCTTATAACGACTTTTCTCTTGGACGAGGACGCGTGAATGAACATCCCGTCCCCTATATAAATGCCGACATGGCCAACCGTACCGTTTTTGTCTATATCCCAAAGCAGTATGTCGCCCTTCTGGAGTTCCGAGCGGGATACTTTTGTCCCCACAGAATAATAGGAATATGAAGAGGTTGGCAGCTTGATGCCGAAGTGGGCGAAAACATAATACGTGAAACCGGAGCAGTCAAACCCCTTGGGCGAGTGTCCGCCCCATACATAGGGAACTCCCAGGAATGACTTGGCATATTCCACGATCTGGTCAGCCAGGGCCTTCCCTGCGGCGCTCTGTGGCTGGGCAGCCGCCGATGTGCTGGTGGTGCTCCTCGAAGCGCTGGGCCACTCGACCTTATCGGAGCTGCTGACCAGGTACTTGGCCAGCACATAACCGTTCTTGTCGGTCCATGTTGTGATCCTTGCCCATTCCCCAACGGTTTCATAGTAGGAGACCTTGTCTCCCCTCGTAATGCTGGTCACCAGTTTACTGTCCTTGGTAGGTTCCGACCTTACGTTCAGTTTGTCGGCATTCACATATTTGACTACGGGTTTTATGGTCTTGCTTGCGCTGTCAACAAGGTAACCTGCAAGCACGTAACCGTCCTGGCCGGACGAAGTGGCGATCCTCGCCCAATCACCCTCGGTTTTGTAATAACTGACCTTGTCCCCTCTTTTTAGACTGGTTATAAGCGTACTGTCCTTGGTGGGCTTTCCCCTTACATTGAGCTTGTCGGCATTCACATACCTGTCCACAGGATCCGGCAGGGACTCGGAAACATGCATCGAAGCCGGGATGATCTTGTTAAGCCCGGGGTCTATTATTATTTCTGTCTCTGCAGGATCGATGGCTGGCGCTGATGCCGGTATGGGATCTATATTGAAAGAATTTGCGTTATCGGAGGCTGATGACAGAGTTGCCGATGGATCTGTGATCGAAGCTGTCTGGATTGCTGTCTGGGTTTCCTGGTTATTGGTCGTATAGGTTGACTGGTTCGTCGATAAAATTTCTTCTTTTGTATTATTTCCCTGCACATTTCCCGCCACGCTGTCATAGGATACTGTTGCGGAGAGTGCATAGGCTGATTGCGTAAGGACAAATAGCAAAGCCAGTAATAAAAATGGGGTGTTGATTTTCTTACGTCGTTCCATGATGTTGTTCCTCCTATTTAAGGCATCCGGAGTTAGCTGACGGGTGCGGGTAATAGGAACCCCTACCATTTGCATGGATTAACCCCAAAATCAATTGGGTCCTCCGTTCACCCCTTGCCGGGCGACTATGCCTGTTTGTGTTTCTCTCTGTACAGCTGTGTTCGGATTTAAGCCATCACTACAGTATATGTATTAATGTTCCAGTTGCACAGTCTATTATATCAGTAGCATTTTCCGTTGACAAGCAATGGAACAACTTACCAGGCTCGACACGTTTAATATATCCAGTTTTTGAATTATTATTAAAATCAGAAGTATAATTTTATTTCTGTGAATGATAAAATTCCAAGGCAAAACACGCTGATCCTGTCCTAAGACAATATTACTATTCAATAAGGTATAAAATTACTGTGAAAAATTTTTAGTCGCTGTATTAGCAAAGAACCAGAAACGGAATACATTAACAGTTAAAAATACTTGAAAAATTCAAAAGTCGGTGCTATACTAATAAGGTACTAAAAATTTTCGGCGCGGAATGGAGCAGTCTGGTAGTTCGTCGGGCTCATAACCCGAAGGTCGTGTGGTTCAAATCCCGCCTCCGCAACCAAAGAAAACCCGCCTGTTCGAAGAGCAGGCGGGTTTAATTTTTTTCTTATATAGTCAAATGCGTATCATATTTTCAGCAAAGACTGCAGCCACTTTACACAAAGGATAATAATGGCATAAACTAAGAAGAAATAAAGAGAGGAGTTGCTTATGTTAAGGTTAAGGCCGTTACATGACAATTATCCTTATCCGTACCAAATCACCAAGGCGGCTGTTGCAAAACTGAAGGAAAATTACGCGCTTTACTGCAAGATTCTGAAGCAGTCTGTCGAGGAGAAATCAAGGCAGCTTAATGTCAGTATTCCATCACTGTTGAATTGTCCGTATATAGACGACAATACTCCCCTTATAATGCATAGCTTATCTTTTTATATTGCCTACGAAAATAACGTACCCGTTGGCGTAGCAGGCATAAATCATAATGGCAGTGATCTGCATATCGGCAATGTGTATGGATTCGCCATTATACCAGGCGCACGAGGCAGGGGATTAGGTACAACTTTGCTGAACTTCATTGAGTATAATATTGAAACAAGAGCAAAAGGATATATCGACCAAGTACTCAAATTACGCTATAACAGGGAATTCTATGAAAAAATTATAAGAGGCAACGCACACCCGACGGCAAAATTTGAGGTACATAAAGATGATTTTGAGACTATCGGCTTTCTTAAGAAAAAGGGGTATTCTTTAAGTAATGCCAAATCAGCCGAATATGTCTGTATGATAAAAAAGCTTTCTGGTATTGAAAAGAAATGGGGCTGGGAACTTGACGAGTCTTTGCCTGAAGGTCTTCAAGTGTTAAAAGAACCTCCTCCGGTTAAGAAAACAGGATTAGGTTTAAACGATTATGTAAGACTTGATCCGGACGACTATGAAGACACCAAATTTTGGGACCACTTAAGGTACATAAAGCGCGAACTTATTGATAAGGGTCTAATAAACGTAATATCCCTGATAAATACGGAGGAGCTGCTTATTATTTGCAACGATCATTATAGTTATATAGGTTCAATGTTAGAATGGATCAAAAAGAATACCAGGCTATATTTATTGGGGTTGAGAAACGGGTTTAGATGCTGGAATACATATAAAAATGAAGACGAAGAAATCAGGTTTGACTTGAGTTCGCTGAGTAACTTACTCAGGAGCTACATTGACAGTTCTATCTTGGAACTCCCGTGAAACGCCATTATGTTAAGGTTGTAAAATAACGAGACAAAAGCTGGCATTGGGGTCATCCCTCTGCCAGCTTTTCTGTGTATATAACGAAAATTTATAAGGAAACTCATTTGATTTTCTCAAACAATATTATGGGGTTATTTTAGATTGGCATGTTCATTTCCTCCTATTTATAAAAGCCTGATAAAAAGCTGCATTCATTATTTTTATACTAATTATTCCAGCTAAATACTTCAACAGTTGGATGCTTGGCTATGCTTAAGATTTACAAAGTAACGTCTGTTTGATAGAGTTATATCCAGGAATAAGCGACAGATTGCCTGAAGATTATCCAAAAAGAGCATGGCATGCTGTCTGATGTACAAAGGGATAGTTTATGAAAACATTATCAAAAATTCTATATGTATTACTGGTTGTTTTTTTATTGTTTTTGATTTTTGGCCGCTTCTGCCAGTCCCTGTCAGGCGGAATGTACGTTTCAGACTATCCGAACAGGTTTACTGCCAATACTTCGGCAGTTCTGTTTTTAATACTGCCGATATTGCTGGCGGCGCTTGTTATAGTTATACAGAGATTCCTGTTCAATAATTGCTCAAGGGTAAAGGTAATCGTTTTGCTGTCAGCTTTCATCGTCATAAAAATAATACTTTTTGCAGTCTTTTATACAAATGTCGAGCTGGCGGCCGATTTTAAAACCTATTACCTGGTGGCGGACGCGCTGGCGAACGGCAAAATAGTTATGCCCAATTATATCGCCACTTTCCCGCATGTTTTCGGATACCCGTCCGTACTGTCCATTGTATTCAGGATCTTCGGTTCTTCGGTAAAGGCGGGATTATTTTTCAATCTCCTGTTGTCATGCGGTACCATATGGATCATATATTGCATAGGCCGGCAATTGCATAATGAAAAAACCGGGCTGATCGCTTCCGCTTTATACGTTGCGCTGCCGTCAAGCACGATGTACTGCTATCTCCTGTGCAGCGAGTTCCTCTACCAGTTCGTCCAGCTGACTGTCGTTTTATTGTTCTTGTGCCTGTTGAAAGTAAAAGATAAATTCATATTCTTTGGATTGGCAGCTATTAACGGGATCCTTCTCGCCATATTATCGGCTATACGTCCGAATGGCTTGATCCTGCTTATTGCGCTGATAATCACGGTCGCTCTCTTCATAAGGGACTACGAGGTTCAAATCTCACGTAAAATAATCGCTCCTGTCCTCTGCGGCATCTTTATAGTTACATACATGTTTGCTACGGCCGGGATTAACGCATACATCGAAAATTACATCGGAACGAGTCTGGCGAAAAACAGGCTGGGATGGAATCTTTTTGTTGGATTGAACCAGGAATCGCTGGGCGCCTGGAACAGCAAAGACTCGGAACTGTTTGGCTCCCTGCTGGCCGAAAAAGGCGCCGCTGAAGCGCAGTCAGAGCTGTTTAATATGGCTGTTGAAAGGCTTGACCAATTTGACAGCCTGCCTGAAACCATGTCGTTCCTTGCCAGAAAAACTTTAAGAATGTGGTCGCATGATCACGAAGTATATTCCTACATGGAAGGGGAAGTCACAAAAGTCAAGCCATGGTGGATGAAAAACCCGAGCATCAATAAAATCGTCAAGTTGGGGAGTGACGCCGTTTATTATATAATAATAAACATAATGGTCATCGGGTTTGTATACATGATGATCAAAAACAGGCGCCTAAATATGCCCGCGTTGATATTCGTTCTCTTTATCCTTGGAACAATTGCCCTGCATATACCTTTCGAGGCGGCTCCAAGGTACCATAATCCCTGCCTTGCTCCGTTCTGCATCCTTGCGGCGTACAGCGTTGCAGCATCGGGAGCATGGGGCTTTGCGAAAACTCCTTAACCATCCAATTGATCAGTCTGCTATAAAGCGGCGTACCTGCATGTGATTTAAGCATCGCTGATACAGCCATCTTATGCCATTTGTTCAAAACGTCGATAAGTATAACATGAAATCATCATAAAAAGACCTGTGAACTGAAGGAGATGAACTGTATACCATGCTGAGACTGGTCCATATGATCCCCTTTGATTTGGGCTGTATGTTCATTGATGAGCTAAGTATCGATAATAGCAATAATCTCTTGTTTGCAGACAAATTCATCAGCTGCCTCGAGAAACTATACGAAAACAGCGACCAGGTAAAGGTCAATCGAAGCCTTACCATTTGCCCGGACCAGTCGGGTCGGAAAATCCTCAGTTATTCCTTCAAAGATTTACACATAGTAAATAAGGCTATATGTGAAGTCATATTTAATCCAAACCTGGCCTGTTACATACTTGCAAACGGAGTAGGCGTATTCATCCTTTATGACTGTGCCGGCGATTGTCTTTCCGATGAACGGGAGGCCCTTGAAAAATGCCAGATGCCGCTGATCGCCAATTACCAGAAAAAACTGGGCCAGGCTATGATACTTAACAGGATACCGCCTGCCGGGAAATATAAAAAATATATAGACTTCATGAGAGAATTCAAGACGATATGCTACCTTATAATTTTGTCACCACATCAAGCGGAATGGCTATTCTTTCCCTGCCGGGCTATGCCCTGTACAGCAGCACCAAGGCAGCTCTTAAAGGCTTTGCTGAAGCCTATCGCTGGGAGTTGGACAAAGACCAGTATTTCCAGGTAGTCTACCCCATTGCCACTAAAACCAAATTCTTTAAAAATGCCGGAGGAAGCCCTATGCCATGGCCTTCACAGGAAGCAGGGATTGTGGCAAAAAGGACCCTTGAGGGTATACGGAAAAACCGTAACAGTATTTATCCTTCAAGACTTTTTCATGCTATGGCCATACTTAACAGGGTCTTCCCGTTCATTTTCAGGATCTATGCAAGTATTGAGAATAAAAAGTTCAGGCAATGGTTAGCCAATAAAAAGTGATACAGGAGGTCTGTTTATGGAAAACTTCTGTCCCGCTCCCTGGAATTTGACCGGGAAAGGTTACATCCTGCTGTATAAATTCCCCAAAGTTTTTGCAGAAGAGAAAGCCAATGTGCCCGAATTTTTGAAAGGTAAGTTCGCAGGTGGTTTCGGAGCCCTCATGCTGGTGGATTACAGCACCTCCGATGCCGGTCCATATGGCGAGTTGCTGCTGATCCCCGGAAAGTTTATGCACGAAGGCAAAAAGCTCAATACCATCAGCAAAATATATGTATCTACCATGGCAAGTGTAATAAACGGAAGGAGAAACTGGGGAATCCCCAAAGAGCTTGCCGATTTCTCATTCCAGGCGATAGACTCCCGTACCGAAAAAGTTTCTGTCACCTCGGAAGAAACTATGGTTGCTGAATTTATCCTGGAATCCGGCAAGCTGTCTTTTCCTGTGAACACTAAGTTATTGCCCTTCCCGTTAGTACAGCAATATGAGGGGAAATATTATTACACGACCTTCCATGGCAGCGGAACGGGAAGATTTGCAAAACTTAAGGATATCAGTGTCAATCCAGGATTGTTCCCGGATGTAAGCGGGTTCAGGCCTATTGCCGCAATCAAGGTCGAACCATTCAAAATTGTCTTCCCTGAGGCGAAAATAGCTGGAACAGGGAATATCTGAGTCCACCCGAATATTTTATAGGGATGTCTTAAAAGTGTGTTTTGGGCATGCTGTTCAGAGATGAATTGCCGATTCACCATCTTTATCGGCGGCTAAGTATTTCTGATAATTGGAACGGGCAGTTTGGGGCGAACTGTTGGCATAGCAGTAGACACACTGGTGGCAGCATGTGTTGTACTGGCCTATGTCCTTGCTGACAATGCACCCGCAATGTTCCCGCTGGCCCTTGTCCTTAAGTTTTTTTGCCCTGTCTTCGGCATAGTCTCCCCGGTTCAGAAAGTCCATCAGTACCCTGTCATGCGGGAACAGTCTTATCATCAGCTCATCATCTATGCATCTATTTTTCCTGATACCGTACCTGCCAAGATCCATATCTTCGGCGCATGTTGCTATCTCTATGCCCCACTGCTTATTTATCTCCTGCAGGCCTTTTGCGGTTTCCTCCATTGTTTCGGGATTAAATTCGATATAATTGACTTTATTCTTTCGTAAATTGCTTTGCACTTTTCGGTAAGCGGAAATGTCCGCAAAGCTGATCACCAGTTTTTCTGTATAGTCTGAAAGCCGGCTTCCCACTTTATATACCTTTTCCAGTAGTTTATCGACAGTTATTTCATCGGTCAGGATCAGGGGATCGAATCTCCAGATCACCTTGTTCCTGCCGATTCTGTCCGAGAGTTCCCTGAACGTCTCAATCCTATCATCAAGGCTTCTTAAGGCCGGTTCAAGCCCTTCCTTCTCATAGTCATTGACTGTGAACAAAAAATAGTAGTTTATCCCCCTGTTGTCAAACTCTTCAAGATATGGGATGAGAGACTGGGCATCCTTGGTCCAGAAAACGAACACCCGCGCCTTACTGAATGAAACATACTGCGGTTTGCTGTTAAACGGATTAATCCATTTGATATATCCCTTATTCAGCCTGTTTAAAAGCCATTCGGAGTAAAAAGCGGGGATATCTGTAGCCCTGCTTGCTGATATTATTACCGGAGCTACTCCTTCTTTTATGCCTTCTTCCGTTTCGATATAAACGGTATCCCATTTATGCCGAGCCATCGGAGGAGCCTCTTTTTCTGGATGCTCTTTCGAACCCTGCAGACGCAATGACAAACAATAGCGGGAAGATAAAATAACTGTACCTGTGCTGCACTTCGATAAGGCTGAAGGCTGAAAATGCCGCAAGGAACATCAGGGCTGCAATGCCGAGCGCAGGATGGTCCTCCCCGGATCTGAGCGCAGAAAGCATGCCCATAATGCCGGACAGGAAGATCAATATGAAAAAGGTAAAGTCGATCCCGGTAAAAATGTCCGGGAAATGTTTTAAGGAAATATCCATGCCAAGCAATCTGATCGTCCTGTCAGGATCAAAACCATAAAAAGCGGGATACCAGGATGGATTGCAGGACCACATTATCCTTGCTTTTTTCAGGAAGAGGGTTCCCAGTTTGGCGGGACCGGCAGACAGCCTTTCCCTGATCATTTTCATAGCTTCCTTGTTACGAAGGTCAGGATTCTCGGTGAAAGCCGGGGTATTGAGCAAATGCTCCGCGTCTTCGCTCGAAAAGGTCCCTGACGTGGAGTGGTTGAGACCTATGACGAACTTATACAGGGGAAAATTATTGGACAGCCCGTGGGGGTTGATGCCTGAGGAAACTATAAATTTTGATATGCCCAGAGACCCGATGAAATAAATCAGGACCGAGCATCCTACAGGCAGGATTACCTGCCTGAATTTCGATTTCAGGCCGGTTTTCTTTGCCTTGCTGAACAGGGTAAAGAGCGCGTATACGAGGATCGACAGTATCACAATTATCGCCTCGGGACGCGCCACATTGCTAAGCGCAAATAATATGCCCGCCAGGACCGATCTTATGATGCCGAACTTCCTGCCGCGGATCAATATATAAAATCCCATGTATAAGAACATGGCCGCCAGGTGCTGGTTGGTATAGACAGTGCTTAAACCGACACCGAACGGGAAAAACGCATAGGCAAGGGAAAACACCCGCGCCGCTTTTTCGCTGCTGAGTTCAAGCGCCGTAAAATATATAAAAACGCTGGTAACAGCCATAAAAACGCAATTGACGATGAGCAGCGGCAATACTTTGGTCCCAAAAATCATCAAGATGGGCGACATGAGTGTCGGAAATCCTACCTGGTACGCCCACACGGAAAAATAGCTCTGGCTCAGGTATTTGAATGTCTTATTGGCTATATCGGCCGTGACCCAGTAGAACAGCTGGAAATCCGAATACTGCTGCGTATTTACGATCAGGACGAACAACAGCCTAATTATAAATGACACGGTGAAAACAATGATCGCGAAAACCATGGGTCTGCATTTCATCAGCGGGTTTTTCATTTTCCGCTTTTTAGTATAAAGCAACAAGGCGATGATCATGACCGCAAGGACCAGTATCGTGAAGAAAGAGCCTTTATGGGATGTCCACAAGTCTTTAAGGAAAACTATGAAATCATATATATTAATGGCGAGGATCCCCAGAAAGCAAACAGTGACCAATATATAAAGCAGTTTCATTATCCAGCTGTTTTTTGCCATATAACCCTCAAATCCTTTGCTTTTTAAACTGTGTATATTATAGCATAGGCAAAGTAATCAGATATGTCTTTCCCATACGTTTTTTGAAAACGGTATGACATGGATATTATCCTTGTGATACACTATAAGCAAACTGGCAAAGAAAGGATGCACAGAACGTGAAACGGCAAATTTCATCCTCCGGGCACCATTGTTGTTGATTGGGAATATACTGGATATAATATGAGCGGAGGATCCTTTATGAGCAGTACAAGTAAAGCGTTCGTACTGGGTATGGCAAGAAGCGGTTATGAGGCCGCTAAATTATTGGTGTCAAAAGGCTATGACGTTATCGTCAATGACGCCAAAAGCGAGCAGAACCCTGACCATATTAAAGAGCTCAGGGACCTTGGCGTCAGAATGGTCCTGGGAAGCCATCCCGAGGACCTGTTCGACGGTTCGTTCGAACTCCTGGTCAAGAACCCGGGAATACCCAATAATCATATATACGTTAAAAAAGCCGAATCTTTCGGTATACCTGTCATAAATGAGCTGGAACTGGGGTACCGGTATTTTCCGAAGGGCGTAAAAATCATAGGCATTACGGGAACCAACGGAAAGACCACTACGACCACTATCATATACAAGATGCTCGTCGAAGCTTCCAGGAGCGCATACCTGATGGGCAACATAGGGCTTCCTGTCTGTTCCTTTGTGTCGAGCCTGAAGGCCGGGGATATAGCAGTCATGGAGGTATCCGACCACCAGCTCTGCAACGTAATTGAGTTCAAGACAGACGTGGCGGTCATGACCAATCTGTTTGAGGCTCATATCGACTTCCATGGCTCTTACGAAAAATATAAGACTATAAAAAAGAGGATATTCGATCACCACACCAGGGATGA
>DUSJ01000442.1 GCA_012842645.1 Clostridiaceae bacterium
AACTCAAACCTGGATAATTCTTCTTTGATGTCCAGCATAAACACCCCTCCTGAGATTTAATCCGCAAAAGCGTTCCCGCATCCGATTTTATTGTATCATTACTGACAGCAAATTAACAAGTAAACATACAATTTTCATTGATTTGCGCCGCAGCATTTCTTATATTTTTTCCCGCTTCCGCAGGGGCAGGGATCGTTTCGGCCAACTTTTTCGGTATCCCTTTTCTTAGGTTTCCTTACCCCGTCGTCCCCATGGGACGCAGTAGTTGGCTTGGCGACCTGTTCGCGCCTGACCGTAACGTTTTCCTTCCTGATGCGCAGGAGCATCTTAACGGTATCATGCTGGATGCTGCGGATCATTTCATCGAACATCTCAAATCCTTCACGCTTATACTCGATAACCGGGTCCCTCTGGCCGTATACGCGAAGGCCAATGCCATGCTTCAGCTGATCCATCGCGTCGATATGATCCATCCACTTTTCGTCCACTGTTCTCAGCAGTACACGTCTTTCAAGTTCACGGAACAGCTCTTCGCCGAATTCTTTTTCCTGCTGCTCATATAGTTCCCGGGCCTTGCCTGCAATCAGTTCCCTTAAGTCTGAGGCTGTCACAGTTTCCATGTCGATGGACGACAAATCGAGGGTCCCGGGCGGCAGCAGGACGCTTTCAGCGTAGGAAACAAGCCCTTTAAGGTCCCAGTTCTCGGGGATATCGCTTTCGGAGCAGTACAGACCGGTAATGTATTCGGCCGAGTTATCAATCATTTTCATGATATGATCCCTGAGATTCTCACCGTTAAGGACCCTGGCGCGTTCAGTGTATATTATCTCGCGCTGGCGGTTCATGACATCGTCAAACTGGAGCACATTCTTGCGCCGCTGGAAGTTTATGCCCTCTATCTTTTTCTGGGCGCTCTCAATGGCATTGGACAGGAGCCTTGCCTCAATAGGCTGATCCTCATCAAGGCCGAGGATGTTAACCATTCTTTCCATGCGTTCCGAGCCGAACAGCCGCATCAGATCGTCTTCAAGGGATATATAGAACCTGGACTCTCCTGGGTCGCCCTGTCTTCCTGCTCGTCCTCTCAGCTGATTGTCGATACGCCGTGATTCATGGCGCTCAGTGCCTATGATTTTCAAGCCCCCAAGCTTTATGACCTGTTCCTTTTCCCTGTCCGTTTCGATCTTGAACTTCTTATACAGTTCCTTGAAAACTTCCCGGGCTTTCAGAACATTCTCGTCATCTGTCTCATCAAAGCTTATGGATGCCATAATAAGCTCTTCGTCAATTCCCATCTTCCTCATTTCCTGCCTTGCAAGGAACCCGGGATTGCCTCCGTGCATAATATCGGTACCACGGCCTGCCATGTTGGTGGATATGGTCACGGCACCCAGTTTTCCTGCCTGGGCTACTATTTCCGCTTCTTTTTCATGGTACTTGGCATTGAGCACATTATGCTTTATCCCGTGCTTCTTCAGCATATCGCTGAGCATCTCGGACGTTTCGATGGATATGGTGCCCACAAGGACAGGCTGGCCTTTTGCGTGGCTTTCCTTTATATCCCTGATTACCGCGTTGAATTTGCCTCTTTTTGTTTTGTAGACCACGTCGTCATGATCTGTCCTTATAACCGGAAGATTGGTCGGGATCGGTATTACATCCAGCTTGTATATGTCCCTGAATTCCTGTTCCTCTGTCTGGGCAGTACCGGTCATACCGGCCAGCTTTTTGTATAACCTGAAAAAGTTCTGGAAGGTGATGGTGGCAAGGGTTTTGCTTTCATGCTCAACCTTGACCCCTTCCTTTGCCTCGATGGCCTGGTGCAGGCCGTCAGAGTAACGGCGGCCGTACATAAGGCGGCCTGTGAACTCGTCGACTATGATGACCTCTCCGTCCTTGACAACGTAGTCCACATCTTTCTTCATCAACCCATGGGCTTTAAGGGCCTGGTTGATATGGTGGGACAGGGTCATGTTCTCAATGTCGGACAGGTTTTCAACCCCAAAGTACCTCTCGGCTTTTTCCACTCCCCTTGCCGTCAGGGTTGCGGTGTGGGCCTTTTCATCGACGATATAGTCATAATCGCCTTCATCAAGCTGCTGCTTGTCGTCTGTTTCCTTGACCACCAGTTTTTTAAGCCTGCTGGCAAAAGCGTCGGCTTTCTGATACAGGTCGGTGGATTTCTCAGCCTGTCCTGAGATTATAAGGGGGGTTCTTGCCTCGTCTATGAGGATCGAGTCCACTTCGTCCACGATGGCATAATAAAGTTCGCGCTGTACCATCTGTTCCTTGTAAACCACCATGTTGTCACGGAGGTAATCGAAGCCGAACTCGTTATTGGTCCCGTAAGTGATATCGCAATTATATGCCGCCCTTCTCTGGGCATTGTCCATGTCGTGCAGTATAACTCCGACTGAGAGGCCCAGGAACCTGTATATTTTGCCCATCAGCTCGGACTGGTACTTAGCAAGGTAATCGTTGACGGTAACCAAATGGGCTCCGTGTCCCAGCAAAGCATTCAGGTACAACGGCAGCGTTGCCACAAGGGTTTTTCCTTCACCGGTCTTCATCTCGGCGATCCTGCCCTGGTGAAGTATAATACCGCCCATCAGCTGGACCCTGAAATGCCTCATGCCCAGGACCCTGACAGAAGCCTCCCGCACGACGGCAAATGCTTCGGGCAGGATGTCGTCAAGGGTTTCGCCTTTTGCCAGCCTTTCCCTGAACTCGTTAGTCTTTCCCCTCAGCTGGGCGTCTGTAAGCTTTTTCATATCAGGTTCAAGGCTTTCTATTTTATCCACGATGGGAGTTATCCTTTTAAGTTCCTTCTCCGCGTAACTCCCGAATATTTTTTCAAGTAATCCCATGCTTATTTCCTTTCTTCCTTTAAGCGTTCGATAATCAGGCGATAGCCGCCTGCTCCGTAAAACAGCGACCTGCTTACCCTGCTTATTGTTGCCTCGCTGGCTCCCGTTTTTTCATGTATTTCCTTATATGTTTTCTTTTCAGTCAGCATCTCGGCAACAGCAAAGCGTTGGGCAAAAGCCTTGATTTCCGCTATTGTCCCCAGGTCCTCAAAAAAATCATAGCATTCCTCAATATTCTCAAGCTTCAATATGGCCTCAAACAACCTGTCAGTATATTCGTCCTTCAG
>DUSJ01000443.1 GCA_012842645.1 Clostridiaceae bacterium
CGCACCCGCCAGGTCCCCATGTTGATCATGGGTTCTATGGCAAGCGTCATCCCCGCGCTCAGCCTTACGCCTTTTTCACGGGAGACGTAATTTGGTACCTGGGGTTCCTCGTGCATTTCCGTCCCGATACCATGACCGACGTAGTCGCGGACTACACCGTAGCCCTTGCTTTCGGCATATTCCTGGATGGCCCTCGAGATATCGCTTACCCTGTTTCCCTCTACCGCCTGGGCCATTCCTCGCCTGAAGGCTTCTTCGGTGTGGAATATCAGGTCCCTTGCTTCCCGGGATATATTCCCTACCGCGAAAGTCCTGGCTGCGTCGCCGTGGTACCCGTCCAGGATGGCACCGACGTCAATACTGATTATGTCCCCTTCTTTAAGCGCATAGTCGTTCGGGATCCCGTGGATCACCACTTCATTTACCGAAACGCATATGGACCCGGGGAAATCAATGCCGCCATACGGGTTTGGAACACCTTTGAATGACGGGATAGCACCCTTGCTTCGGATGATTTCCTCTGCAATCCTGTCCAGTTCCCTGGTAGTAATGCCGGGCGCGATGATATCGGCCATTTTTTCATGGACCAGCGCGACAACCTCGCCGGCACGCCTCATTTTATCCAGTTCACGCTTGGATTTTAAGTTAATCATCTCTCCGTCGTATACCTTCTTTTTCACTTTTTCAGGCTTTCCAGTATCTCGCGGGTTGTGACCTCTATTGGTTTTGTCCCGTCGAAATTCAGGATGATGCCCTTCTTCCGGTAATAATCGATAAGCGGGCTGGTCTGTTCATGGTAGGTTCTGAGCCTTTCCCTTATGGTTTCTTCCCTGTCGTCATCCCTGATAAAGAGCTTTCCGCCGCACGCATCGCAAATTCCTTCAACTTTCGGCGGGCTGTTTTCTACGTGGTACGTCCTGCCGCAATGGCACATCCTTCTGCCCGAAAGTCTCCTGATTATAACGCTGTCGTCAGCGTCGATGTTGATCACGGCGTCGATTTTCTCTCCCCGCTCCTCGAGCATCCTGTCGAAAAGCTCCGCCTGGGGGATAGTCCTGGGAAAACCGTCCATGATGAAACCATTGTCGCAATCGTCTTCCTTCAGCCTGCTTCCCACTATATCGACAGTAACGTCATCGGGAACAAGCTTGCCGGCATCGATATAGCTCTTGGCTAATAGTCCCAGCGGAGTGCCTCCCTTGATATTCGCCCTGAAAATATCCCCTGTCGATATATGGGGTATCATCAGTATCTCCGACAGCACCACCGCCTGGGTCCCTTTGCCGGCACCCGGGGGCCCTAACAATATCAGTCTCATAAATCAACCTCATCAGTGGTTCATTATTTGGCGGTCCACGGGAACATGTCCCATGAACCGCCATTAATCACTTATTCGAGGAATCCTTTATAATGTCTCATAATGAGCTGCGATTCAATCTGCTTCGATGTCTCGAGAGCAACGCCAACCATGATCAGCACCGATGTCGCACCAAATCCTATGCTGACACCCGGAATCAGGTTCAGCAGGGTGGGGATACAGGTCATCAATGCCAGGAACATTGCTCCAACCCACGTAATACGGTTAAGTACCTTCGTAATATAATCGCTTGTCGGTTTTCCTGGGCGTATACCAGGTATGAAGCCGCCGTTCTTCCTTAAATTATTGGCGATTTCCACCGGATTAAACGCTATCATCGTGTAGAAGAAAGTAAAGGCCAGTACGAGCAATGCCGTAATGATAATATACAGCGGGTTCCGGCCAAAATTCTTCAGTGTCGCGATGAATCCTGTAGTAACATTAGGCCAGATGAAACTGACAATGGTAGGTATGAAAGACATGATCGACATCGCGAAGATTATGGGCATTACACCTGCCAGGTTTACCTGGATGGGTATATGGGTGCTCTGCCCCCCGTACATTTTTCGTCCCACTACTCTTTTCGCATACTGTACAGGCAGTCTTCTTTCAGCCTGGGTAACGAGGATTACGAATACTATTATGGCAACGAAAACCAGTACGATCGCAGCCGCGATCAGTATACCGACGGCAAGTTTGCCTTCCTGGGAATATCCCAGAACGGTAAAGTAAATGCTCTTAAATGCGTCAGGACCTCTTGATATAATGTTTACAA
>DUSJ01000444.1 GCA_012842645.1 Clostridiaceae bacterium
CATGATCTTTGTGGTGCTTGCCATGGGCCTTTTCCTGTAAGCGTTTTTTTCGAAAAGAACCGTTCCTGTCTCGAAATCCATCACAATAGCCGAACGGGCATTTATTACCGGTTCGCTTGCAGTTTCGGCCGCTTCAGGGTCCTGGTATTCATAATAATATTCATAAGGAAGATCATGTTCCGGAAGGTCTTCATCAAGGGAGATACTGCTTTCGCCTGTATCTACAGGCGGCTGAGGGATATTGTCACCGGGACTTTTATTGAAGAATATTCTGCTTGCAATATATATGGACAGCATTATAATCAGCAGGTACAGGATATCTTTTTTTTTCAAGTTTAGTTCACCGGAAAAATATATACCCTGTGTCAAATATATTTCTTTCTCAGCCCCACTATGATATCTTATCCCAAACAGAAAGGATGGATGATATAGCTTTATCTATATTGGAAGCGTCTATGGTGTAATCGCTGTACATGATGTAAAGCGACTCACGCTCATCAGCAAGTCTGTACAGTTTCGCGGGATTGTCCCTTATTAGGGGCCTGTCTGTCGGATCGATAGTTTTTATTATATCCTCCACGGGTCTTTTGAGATAAAAAACAACACCCTTTTCTTTTAATGCTTCCATGTTTTCAGCACGCAGTACGACTCCGCCGCCTGTCGAGATAACGACGTGATCAAGGGCCGATATGCGTTTCACCATTTGGCTTTCAAGATCCCTGAAATGCTGTTCGCCTTTTTTGAAAAGATCGCTTATCTTTCCGAAATTTCTTTCTATGTTCTCATCAACGTCGACAAAGGGCATGCCGAGTACCGAGGCAAGTTTCTTCCCTACCGTTGTTTTTCCTGCTCCCATAAGGCCAATCAGTACTATGTTGATTTTTTTCTTCATACTTTTCATCTGTTCCCAATACTCAAAATGAGTAAAAGTGTACGTCCCCTTCACTCATTTTGGAATAAATTTCCTTGATAAGGTCGGGGCTGAAGTTTATGCCCTGCCAGATCTCCTGGGCGCTGACAGCCTGGGCTACCAGCATGAAAAGGCCGTTGCAGCAGGGTATCCCGAGTTCCCGGGCATGCTTCATCAGCAGGGTCTCCTTGGGGTTGTATATCAGGTCGAAAAGGAATGATGCTCCGGCAAGCTGATGCTTGTCAAGGGGTGATACTCCTGTTTCAGGATACATGCCAACCGGAGTGGCATTCACGATCAGGTCCGTTTCTTCGGCAGTATAATCCCCGAGGGCTATGATTCTCTTTCCCGGGAATTTACCTGACGCGGCGCCAGGGTTTCTTGACACAATAATTATTTCCGCAGCGCCATGATCCTCAAGGTAAGATACTGCAGCCATTGAGGCTCCGCCGCTTCCCAGGACGGCGCATACCTTTCCCCCCGGATCGAACCCGTGATATTCCAGGGTTTTTCCGAAACCGTCATAGTCAGTATTGTATCCTTCTGTCCTGTCTCCAAGCACTACGGTATTTACGGCCCCGATGGCTTTTGCAGACCCGGATATATCGTCAAGATATTTCATGATCTCTGTCTTGTAAGGGATGGTTACGTTCACCCCGTGAAAGCCCTGCTCCCTGAGTTTTTGAAGAAAGCCGGGAAGCTCTTCCTGTCGGGCTTCGCACAGCTCATACGTCCCATCGATATTCGCCTTTTGGAAAATCAGTTCATGGATTGCCGGTGAAATGCTGTGGGATAGCTTACCCCCGATCAGGGCGTATTTTTTGCGGTTTTTACCGGCCATCAGCTTTTCCTGGTATTTTCTCGACTGGGCCATGATGCTTTCAAAGACCGACCTGACGCTCTCGTGGTATTCCTTATTTGATACGGCGCCAAGAACGTTTTCAATCACCCTGGCTTCCCTCGAAGCGTCCAGCACTTCCATATTATTTTTTATTTTATATTCCGAGACCCTCGCTGCCAGGTCCATTCGCTTTTCAAGCAAAGCTGCCAGTTCCCTGTCAACAGCGTCTATCTCTTTCCTTATCTGTTCAAGGGAATCATTTTTCATCTCCACGGTTCTCCTCCATAAAACTTTCAAGACCATACTGTCCGATGAGCATATCCAGTATGGCTATGGCAGCCGCAGCCTCGATCACAGGGACCACTCTCGGGACGATACATGCGTCATGACGTCCCCTGATCCTTATCCTGTCATTGGTGCCATACTTCATATTTACCGTATTCTGCTCCCTTGCGATGGATGGGGTTGGTTTCACGGCCACCCTGAAAACAATGGGCATCCCGTTGGTTATACCGCCGTTGATACCGCCGTTGTTATTAGTCCTTGTAAGGACCCTGCCGCCGTCCATGTAAAAACTGTCATTGGCCTGGCTTCCGTACATGGTCGTTATTCCGAATCCCGCGCCGAATTCTACTCCTTTTACCGCCGGTATTGAGAACAATATTGACGATA
>DUSJ01000035.1 GCA_012842645.1 Clostridiaceae bacterium
AAATAATGGATACCGTAGAGCTTGCGGCAAAGCTTATGGAAGTCCTGGCCGATACTTACCCGGAAAAGATCATGGAACGGTATAAACTTGAAAGCGTTGAAGGGAAAACCGGGTTCCACCTCCTGGAGGAGGCCGGAAGAAGGCGCGGCTGCCTTGTTTCAGGCGGTGAAGTAGACCTGAACAGGATAGCCGTCATTGTTCTTGACGAGTTCAGGGGCGGGAAGATAGGAAAAATAACACTAGAGTTTCCACCCAGGGAGGATATTGAGAAATGAAGAAACCGACGCTTAAAAGCCTTAAGGAACAGGCGGATGCCATGGAAGCGGAGCAAGCCTACAAATGGCTGAAGTCGCTTTCAGAAGAATACGGGGACTATGTCGATGATCTTGCCGATAATTATTATAAGCGATGGTTAAAAATACGCGCCGAAGAGGAAAGGCTGCTTAAAATGTCGGCCATGGAGCTTGAGGCATACGGAAAAGGTTATTTGTATGTCGGCGGGATAGACGAGGCAGGGAGAGGACCGCTGGCCGGACCTGTCGTGGCAGCGTGCGTCATACTTCCTCCCGGTGTCGTGATACACAGGCTCAATGATTCGAAGAAGCTGACGGAGCAGGCAAGGGACGAGCTGTATGACATAATAAAGGAAAAATCGGTATCATACGGCATTGGGATAGTGAACAACCGGAAAATAGATGAAATAAACATTTATGAAGCCACCAGAAAAGCCATGGAACTTGCCGTCAGCCATATGAAGATCAAACCGGATTTTCTCATAATCGATGCAGTAAGGCTTAGCCTCGACATACCACAGAGATCGGTTCCGAAAGCTGATCAGAACTCGGTTTCGGTAGCCGCAGCCTCTATCCTGGCCAAGGTGACGAGGGATCGGATAATGGAGAAACTGGACCTGAAGTATCCCGGCTACGGGCTGGCAAAGCACAAGGGCTATGGTACCGGGGAACATATCCGGGCTATCAGGGAAAAAGGTTTAAGTCCCATACACCGTGTAAGCTTTACGAAAAATATTAAGTAAATTACGGGTGGTTTTATGAACACGGCAAATGTCAACCAGGCAGCATCAAGGCAAATTCTCCAGATACTGGCCAGGAATACTGCGGACAGCCAGGTAGCCCTTGAGACCCTGAACGCGGGAGACATTATCAGGGGAAGGATACAATCCGTCGATAATGGCCTGCTCCTGATAAAGCTGCTTGACGGCGCCGTTTTTACTGCCCAAGCCCCCGAAGGGTTCGCGGCGGGAGCTGGAGATCCTGTAACCCTGATGATAGGAGAGAAGATGAATGATCAGCTTACCGCCCGGATAATCAGCGAGCCGCAGGCCGGAAGCAGACCAGTTGAAGAAAATACGCTTGTAAACAGAATACATAATGCTCTCAGCTCTTTAGGCGTGGCCGCATACGGAAAGGTGGCCGAAAAGGTAATGGAGCTTCTGAAAGAAGAACCCGGCATGCCCCTGGACAAAGCGGCATTTCTCGTGGCAAACGGTCTTTCCGGCAACCGGGATCTCCGGGAGATAATCGGGAAGATAGCAGATCATGAATTCAACCTCCATGAAAATCTGAAAGAACTTGAAAACAACCTCCTGGATTTGACGAAGGCCATGGATCCGGGGAAAAGCGCGGCGATGATTAAGCCTGTGATCATAAAGCAGACCATAGAGGATCTTTCCGCTGAACTTAAACTCATCTATCCGGAAGTTCCCGAAAAGCTCATTGAATCAGTTTCGGAAAAGCTGAACGAGATCCTGATGAAAACGCTGATGGAAGAGATGAACGGAAAGGGAAGCGCCGATGCGTCCGATATCGTGACGAAGGAAGTCTTTGAAGCCATTATTGGCAACGCCATGCGATTATCTTCCGCTGATAAAGGATCCGGCGCAGTTTCGGATAAATCGTACCCGGTTTTTGATCCCGGGCAGGCAGAAAAAATACTGAAAGTAATAAACAGGACCCTGGAGGATTATCATACAAAAGCTGAAAAACTTTCAAGAGAAGGAGAAGATGGCGTAAAAGAAATGAAAGAAGCCATCGGTAAGCTTTTTGACAAGGCATACATAAAGGCTGACGACGGAATTGTCAGGGATATGGATACCAGGGAAAAGACCCAGGCCCTGAAAGATATAATGGAACTGGCACAGAAAGTCATAAGGCATGCCGGAGACAACGCCAGGGAATCCATTACGCCCGTTTTCAGGGAGATCGACAATGCCTTTAAATTCTTTTCCCAGGTGGTTACATACAACTCAATCATCCAGCTTCCATTGAAGATAAACGGCAGCGATTCCACCGGCGAACTATACATAATGAGGCGTAAAAGAGGGCGTAACGGCATCGATAAGGAAAACTTCACCCTGTTTATGTCCCTTGAGACAAAAAGCCTCGGGCTCGTCGAATCATATCTCAACGCTGCCAGGAAGCGCATTACAATAAGTTTCAGGGTCGAAAGCGAAGACCTGCTCAAGGTGTTTAAGGATAATCAGAAAGCCCTTTATGACAGACTACTTGAAAAAGGTTACATCCTCGTGGAGATGAAGTGCAGGCTGCTGGATGGCGAAAGACTCAATCCCTTCAACGCTGGAGCAAGGGAAAAAGAGCTTTTTGGCAGCGAAACGAGAGTGGATATACGGATATAAGAGGTAATTTTATGGCATCGGACAAGAACGGGGCTAATAAAATAAAGAAGGCTTCGGCTTTGAGTTATACCCCCGGCGAGGATAAGGCGCCGAAGGTCATAGCTTCGGGCAAGGGCGAAATAGCGCAGAAAATAATCGAAAAAGCCCGGGAAGCGAGGATCCCGGTATACGAGGATGCTCACCTTGCCGAGGCTTTGTCACACATTAAGCTTGGCGAAGAGATACCTTCAGAGCTTTATGAAGTTGTGGCCGAAGTGCTTGCATTTATCAGCAGGCTGGATGAGAACTACGGTATCAGTAAAAAGCTAACCAGATGATTTGGGGTAAATACTGAAAAAGCTGTTTCCCGTATATCACCCGAAGCGAAGGAAGGATCTCAGTTTAGGGGGCTGTCAAAACAATACTTGTGCAAGCCCCTGCATGCCAAATGATGAATATGAAAGGAATAAACATTTTATGAACAACCGTGCATACGGCACCCTCGGGGAAGAGGCTGCAGCAGCATACCTGATAAAACAAGGATACAGGATCCTGCGCAGGAATTTCCGCGCAGGGAGACTGGGTGAGATAGACATTATAGGGATGGACAATGACACGCTCTGCTTTGTCGAGGTTAAAACAAGAAGCAGCGATGTGTACGGGACCCCCGCGCAGGCATTGTCCTACAGGAAACAGGCCGCCATCATCAGGCTGGCACGGATCTACATGCAGAACAGCCGATGCATGGATAAGCCTGTACGCTTCGATGTTATAGAACTGAAGATGGACAGGGCAGGAAATGTCCGTGATATCCATCTTATTAAAAACGCGTTCCAGGAGTAGGCGACCATGCATTTTTTTGATGCCCATTGCGATATATTGTCCGTCATAAATTCCCCTTCGCAGCTTGTGTCAAATAACAGGCACTGGGATATCGGGCGCGCTTTGTCGAACGGCCCGTTTTTGCAGGTGTTTTCCCTTTTTGCTCCCGACAGTGATCCGCGGTCAAGGAAAAAGAAAATGGAAGATCAGCTTGAAATGGCCCGACTTGCTGAAAGCCTTTTTCCTGAAAGGCTGAAAATGGTCCGAACTGACGGAGACATTGACAACTGGATAAATGACAGGGACACCAGGCAGGTCAGGTACATAATAGAGGCCGAGGGAGCCGAGATCCTCGGCGATTCGCTCGACGAACTGGACAGGTTATATGACAAGGGCTTAAGGATACTTACACTGTCATGGAACTTCGATAACTCTGTCTGCGACAGCGCAGCAGGAGTCAATACCCATAACGGGCTGTCCGCTTTTGGCCGGAAGGTAATAGAGAGGGCTGAAAAGCTCGGTATAATAATAGATTTGTCCCACTCCTCCGACAAAACATTTTCCGACGTGGAAGAAATTGCAAAAAAGCCTTTCATTGCTTCTCACAGCAACAGCAGGACCGTCTGCGGCCACAGGCGCAACCTTGCCGACGACCAGGTCATATCCGTCGCGAAAAGGGGAGGGGTCATCGGGATCAACCTGTACCCGAGATTCCTGGCGGATACGGGAAATGCAGGGATTACGGAAATAATAAAACATGTGGAATATATATCTTCACTGGTTGGGACGGGACATATCGGCTTCGGGTTCGACTTTGACGGGATCGATTATACCCCCGACGGGATCAGGGGGGTGGAGGATACGGTTAAAGTGGCGGAAGCCCTTCTCAGACTGAATTACAGCGAGGAAGCCGTAAAAGGAATAGCGGGGCTCAACTTTGCCGGATTCATGAGGAGAATCCTGTCAGGTTGTGAATACAGCGAAAATAATATATAATATCATTCGGGTATGGGAGATATGATGGATAAAAAAAGAGATATACTGGACATGGAACCGGACGAGCTCGCCGAAGCGCTGAAAGCACTGGGCTACCCGTCTTTCAGGGCAAAACAGGTATACAAGTGGCTGTATTCCGGTTGCCTTGATTTCAGCTCCATGACAAATCTCCCCAAGGATATGAGAGTGAAGCTCAGTGAAGAATTTACTGCCGGCGGCCTCAGAATAGCCAATAAGCATGTATCGAAAGTTGACGGTACCAGGAAGTATTTGCTCGAGCTTCATGACGGGAATATCATTGAAAGCGTGCTTATGAAATACCATTACGGCTACTCGGCATGCCTTTCCACGCAGGTTGGCTGCCGTATGGGCTGCGCCTTCTGCGCGTCGGCAAGCCTGGGGTTCGTAAGGAACCTTACTGTGGGGGAACTGGTGGCTCAGGTCCTCAGTATCATGAATGACATCGGAGATAGGATTGGCCACCTGGTATTGATGGGCATCGGGGAGCCTTTTGACAATTATGATAATGTAATGAGGTTTTTACGGAGGGTAAACAGGGAAGACACACTTAATATCAGCTACAGGAAAATGACAGTGTCTACCTGCGGGATAGTGCCGAAAATACTGGAGTTTGCGAGGGAAGGAATACCTGTGAACCTGTCGGTGTCCCTCCATGCTCCCGATGATGAAATAAGGAGAAGGACCATGCCCGTTGCACGGAGCTGGTCCATGGATGAGCTCCTGAAAGCATGCAACGAGTATACGAGGATTACCTCAAGACGGATAACCTATGAATATTCGCTTATAGAGGATGTCAACGACTCGCCGGAGCATGCCAGGACACTTGCAGAAAAGCTTAAGGGAACCCTTTGTCATGTAAACCTGATCCCGGTCAATACCGTGGAAGGGATAGACTTCAGCAAGAGCTCAAGGGAAAGAACGGAAGCCTTTAAGAAAGTACTTGAAAAATACGGGATAGCTGTTACAGTAAGAAGAGAACTCGGAAGCGATATAATGGCCGCCTGCGGACAGCTCAGGAGAAACACTCTCATGATGGAACCGAAGAAGGTGTAAATTTTGAAGTATTCGGCATTAAGCGACATAGGCCTTAAAAGGGAAAAAAACGAAGACAGTTGGAATATCGTTTTGGACGGTAGCGGTAATCCGATAGGGTTTATTATCGCAGACGGCATGGGCGGGTATCTTGCCGGGGAGGAAGCAAGCAGGATAGCCGTTGAAGAGATGTCAGAGATGGTCATGGAATGCGTCTCGGGAAGCTATTCATCCGACGAGATTAACGAAATTGTTGCAAAGCGTATAAATATCATTAACAACAGGATAATGGATTACTCCCTGAACAACCTCGGAGGACTGAGAAGCGGCACTACGCTTTCAGTAGGAATGGTCATAGGTGATATCATGCATATAATCCATGTGGGCGACAGCCGGGTTTACCGTATCAGGAACGGTGCCATCAGCCGCCTGACCGAGGATCATTCACTTGTGGCCGAGCTTGTCAGGGAAGGCATTATAAGCGCTGACGAAGCCAATCATCATCCCGACAGGAACCGCATTACGCGGGCGTTGGGATTTGAGGAAAATTTCTTTCCGGATATAATCAAAGAAGTCATACAGCCTGGGGACATCTACATTTTCTGCACTGACGGGCTTTATGAAGACCTGGATGATGAGGACATACTGAGGACGGTTCTTGAAGAACCGCGCGAAAAAATTTCACAGCGCCTTATAGAAAAAGCCAAGGAATCCGGAGGAAGCGACAATATAACAGTTATTGTCGCCTGGATGTAGCCAAAGGGGTGTAGAGAATTGATTGGAACTGTTTTAGGAAATAGATATGAGATACTGAGCGAAATCGGAAGCGGCGGAATGGCCAGGGTTTACAAGGCCAAGGATCGTTTTCTCCAGAGGATTGTCGCCATTAAAGTTTTAAAAGACGAATTTCGTGAAGATACCGAATTTTTAAAGAGGTTCGATACCGAAGCCCAGGCAGCGGCAAGCCTGACCCATCCTAATATTGTCCAGATATATGATGTAGGTTGTGATAATAACTGTTACTATATAGTGATGGAATACGTCGACGGCATTACCCTGAAGGAATATATAGCCAACAAAGGCTCGCTTAACTGGAAGGAAGCTGTCGATATATCCGTCCAGATCTGCAATGCCCTGTCAAAAGCTCACAGCAGGAATATCATCCACCGTGACATAAAGCCCAGTAATATACTGATGACCTCTGACGGCGTGGTGAAAGTAGTTGATTTCGGCATAGCCTACTCGATTTCCAGCGAGACCATAACGATGAGAATTGATACCATCGGATCAGTGCATTACTCCTCCCCCGAACAGGTAAGAGGAGGTTATACGGATGCCCAGTCCGACATATACTCAGTGGGGGTAACCATGTTCGAAATGGTTACCGGCGAGCTCCCATTCGATGGCGAGACGCCGGTTGCAGTTGCCCTGAAGCACCTGCAGGACATGCCCCCTGTTCCTTCGTCCATTAAGAAAGACATTCCAAAAGCGCTTGATGAAATAATCCTGACAGCTATGGCAAAAAGCAGGCAGGACAGGTATCCCAATGTTACAGAGCTTATAAATGATCTTGAAAACCTGAGGTACAGGCACAACACCACCGAGATCGTGGTGCCGAATATTAAACGTGACGGCAGGTATGATACCAGGAAACTTGAAAAACCGGTGGAACTGGAACTGGAAGAAGATTTGGATATGGGAAGTAAGGAAAAATCATCAAAAACGGTAAAAAGCAAAAAAAGCGGTGAAAGCAGAAGCCGGGCTATTATAATGCCGGTAATCTACATCCTTTTGATCGCAACTATTCTGGGGAGTATTTACTACTTCGTGAAAATGATCATAGACGAGTTTACCAAAGAATATAACAACGCTCCCCAGGAAATCACATTGGGTAGTTATGTAAACCGCCATATAGATGATGTGAAGAGGGAACTTGAGCAAAACGGCATGGACATCCAGCGGGACGTTGAAATAGTATATGAACCAAACGATGTGTTTGAAGAGAACTATATAATTTCACAGGCTCCTGCGGTCGGCAGCACTATGAAGCTTGGAGGATACACGAAACTGAAACTTGTAGTGAGCCAGGGTGCAGAGATGGTCACCATCCCGAGCGTGGCGATGCAGGACCATACAACCATGTATTTCCGACTAAAGGATGAACTTGGGCTTGATGTGACAGAAGTAGCCGAACATAACGAGGAAATAGGCATGGGGCTATGCATAAGGACCGAACCTGAGGCATTTTCGTCGGTGAAAAAGGGGTCAAAGATAACACTGTACTGGAGCCTGGGACCTGAAAAAGAACAGGTGGTCGTCCCCAACCTGATAGGGGATGATTATGAAACTGCCGTAAAGAAGCTGATGGAAGCCAAGCTCAAGGTGGGAGAAACCTTCCCGGCTGACCGCGAAGGACACCAGGGAGTAATCGAGGACCAGTCGCCCAAACCGGGAGAAACTGTGGAGGAAGATACCGCGGTTGTGCTGTTCTTTAAGGAAGAAGTGGAAGAACCGGGAGATAATACTCCCGTTGAGGAAGGAATAAACAAAACGATAACCGTTAACCTCCCGCAGGGAGTTAACTTTGATGAAACCGTAAGGTTAAGGATCTACGTCGTTAACAATCTGACAGGAGAAGAGAACATGGTCAGGTACTTATCGCATGTTCCTCTGACCGATTTCCCGATGTCTGTCATTGTAACGATACCGACCGAGGGACAGTATACGGTGAGAGCCTTCGTCAATGAGCATCTTGTTTATGAAAACACGTTTTAACCGGTAAATTGGAGTGTGATAATCAGCTTGCCTGAAGGAATAATCTTAAAAGGTGTCGGCGGTTTTTACAGCGTGCTGATGGGTGACGGCAGCCTGTCGGAGGATAAGTCTTCCGAAGGCAGCGCTCCTGCTTTATATACATGCAAGGCCAGGGGTATTCACAGGAAGGAAGAGCTTACGCCTCTTCCCGGTGACCGGGTCATATTCAGGATACTGGATGAGAAAAGCAAAACAGGATGCATTGACCGGATACTGGACAGGATCAATTTTTTCACAAGACCTGCGGTAGCCAATATCGACCAGCTGGCTATAGTGCTGGCGGTGACCAATCCTCAGCCTGACCTGATGCTCGTGGACAAGCTCCTGATAACCTGCCAGGTAAAGGGTATAAGGCCTTTGATAATAATAAACAAGATCGACCTGGATACGGAGAACCAGGTTGAAGCTCTTAAAAAGGTGTATGATAAGACCGGGTTTACAGTGCTGCCCCTGACCAAGTTCAGTCCCGAAGCCTATGACCTGCTCCACGGGGAACTGGCCGGTTATACTACTGCTTTCGCCGGGCAATCGGGGGTAGGGAAATCCACTATACTGAATATAGTTATGAATAATTGGCTGATGGAAACAGGAGATATCAGCGAAAAGATACAGCGCGGAAAGCATACCACGCGTCATGTCCAGCTTTTCCGTCTCGATAAGGGCGGCTTTATCCTTGATACGCCCGGATTCAGCGCTTATACCGTAACAGAAGTAAGCCATTTTGACCTCCAGGACTATTACCCCGAATTTGCCAAAGCCTCCGGCTCGTGCAGGTTCAAGGGATGCAGTCACACAAGCGAGCCTGACTGCGCTGTTAAAAACCTGTTTGAAAAGGGTAAAATAGATAAAGGGCGCTATATAAGGTATACCGAATTATACAGGGAACTTAAGGAAGCGTATGACAACAGGTACAGGAGATAGAACATGATGAAGATTGCACCGTCGATACTTTCTGCGGATTTTTCCGCTCTCGGGGAGGAAATAAGGAAAATAGAGAGATCAGGAGCCGATATGGTCCATGTTGATGTAATGGACGGACATTTTGTTCCCAATATAACTATCGGCCCCCTGGTAGTGAGATCCATCAGGCCGCTGACAAAGCTTCCCCTGGACGTCCACCTGATGATAACGAATCCTGATGAGTACCTCGAGGATTTTATAAAGGCCGGCGCTGATATATTGACCATTCATGCCGAAACTGCGCAGCACCTGGACAGAACGGTATCCCATATCAGGCAGTTGGGCGCGAAGGTCGGCGTATCCCTGAATCCATCAACTCCAGAAAGCGTTCTTGAATATGTTCTCGACAAGTTGGATATGGTGCTGATAATGACAGTCAACCCGGGCTTCGGTGGACAGGCCTTTATCAAAGACATGCTCAGGAAAATATCGAGGACGAAAGAAATGATCATGAAAAGAGGCCTTTCTGTCGAGATCGAGGTTGACGGCGGGATAAACGAAGACACCATTGCGCTCGTGTCAAAGGCAGGAGCGGGTATAGCCGTAACGGGTTCTGCATTCTTTGCGCATAAAGATCCTGAAGCATTTGTAAAGCTTCTTAAATCATCTTCATTATAATGAATGCACTGCAGAAGTGCCGTTTGCGGAAGGCGGTGTTCCCTACGCTACGTATGAATTCAACCTGCATGTCATCCCGAACGGAGCGAAGCGTAGTGAAGGATCTCATATAAAGAATCCATAGGTATGGTAATGTAATAATGAAAGTATTGATTGTCGGAAATGGAAACCTGTCCGATACCGGACTGCTTATAAAAAAATACGAATGGGCCGATCTTGTTATCGCCGCGGACGGAGGAGCACGGTACTTGAATGAGTCAGGACTTGCTCCCCATGTCATGCTGGGCGATTTCGACTCGTTGCCCGAGCCGGTTCTTCGAAAGTTCGGGCAGGATGGTAAGATCGAAATCGTAGCATTTGAACCTGAGAAGGATTATACCGACATGGAACTGGCGATCGACCTGGCCCTCGAACGGGGAGCCTCGGAGATAGCTATCCTGGGAGCCAGCGGAACAAGACTGGATCACACAGTTTCGAATATCCACCTCCTTTACAAGATCCTGAAAAACGGCGCAAAAGGTCATATGGAAGATGAAAAAAACCGGATTTTCCTGATCGACAGATTTATTACACTAAACCGGGAGGACAGCCGGAAAGTTTCCCTGCTGCCGCTTCCCCCTCATGTAAAAGGCGTGACCACCACAGGCCTTTCCTATCCTCTGAGCGACGAGACCCTGTTTTTCGGGACGGGGCGGGGGATAAGCAATGAATTCTGTGCCGATAATGCGACTGTCACGATAAAAGAAGGGCTCCTTTTAATTTTTGTTTCAAAAGATTAGGAAATATTGTTTCTATTTTTAAAAAAGTGGTTTAAGATATAAACAAGACCATTTTCCACCCGCTGGAAGATCGTACCGGGAAATATAAATGAACCATGTAAGGAGAGAACAAGTATAATGCGTAACAAGAACTACCCGTTATATGAGACGACTGTTTTCGAAGACTTTAGGATAATGACAGAAAATGTTGCCAAAAAATATCCTGACAGGGTTGCTTTTTCCTATAAAAAAGACCCTCGTGATACCGAAACAGTAAAAGTGACCTACAGCGAGGCAAGGGATTTTATCAGGGATATAGGGACCGAACTGATATCGATGGGATTCCGTGACAAACACGTGGCGCTGACAGGCGAAACATCATATGAATGGATCAGCTCGTACTTCAGCCTGATGTCCGTCGGCGCCGTCGTGGTGCCTATAGATAAAGATCTTCCTGCCGATGACATTATTGGCATCATGAATTTTGCGGAATGCGAAGCAGTCCTGTACAGCCCCCTGGTTGAAGACAAGATCGATCAGATCCGGGAGAAGGTTCCTACGCTGAAGAGTTTCGTCTGCCTTGGCAGGACGGATAAGGATTACTCAGTCAGCATCCATGATGTTGCAAAACAAGGCGGGGAAAAATACAGAAACGGAGACAATTCCTATTATGACTACAAGATAGATACCGAAAGAATGGCAACCATAGTATTTACATCGGGCACGACAGGGAAAGGCAAAGGCGTTATGCTGTCACAGAAAAATATAGTGTCTGACACGACACAGGGCATGTATCTATTTGCCATTACCCCAAAGACCATGAGCGTGCTTCCGCCCCATCATACATATGGCTCGACGGTAAATTTTGTGGGACACTTTGCCCAGGGGTCGGAAATATACATCTCCAGCGGCCTTAAATACTTTATGAATGAAGTAAAGGAACAAAAGCCGCAGCATCTGGTTTTGGTGCCCCTCTTTGTGGAAACCATGCACAAAAGGATATGGCAGAATGCTGAAAAGACCGGTAAGGCCGGCCTGCTGCGCAAGATGATTAAATTGAGCAACCTGTTGAGAAAATGCGGCATAGATCTGCGCAGGAAACTGTTTAAGAGCATCCACGACAACTTTGGCGGGAAGCTTGAAATGATCATATGCGGCGGAGCAAGCCTTAACCAGGACATCATAGATTTCTTCGAAGCCATCGGCATAACAATATTGAACGGTTATGGAATAACGGAATGCGCTCCCCTGGTATCATGCAACAGGAACAAGTATCAGAAGAAGGGCAGCGTCGGTATCCCCATATTGGGTGAACAGATAAAAATAAGGGATCCTGACGAAAACGGCGAGGGTGAGATCTGTGTAAAGGGCCCCAACGTCATGCTTGGATACTATAAAGACCCTGAGGCTACTGCCCAGGCGTTTGACGAGGAAGGTTATTTCAGGACAGGCGAT
>DUSJ01000445.1 GCA_012842645.1 Clostridiaceae bacterium
CCAATATGCGGCGCTCACATAATACCTGGGGCTTCTTGACGTCACCAGGACCAGTTCCTCGGTGTCCAGCGTTTTTCCCGTTGCAAAGAAGTAGTTGAAGAACAGGTTTATATGATACAACTCATTAATTTTCTCATCCCTGAAATGGCAGCTCCGTTTTTTAAGCCATCTGAGGGTCTCATCGTAAAGCGGGTCAAAACCTTTGCGCAGCATTTCCTTTGCCGAAGTGGCCGAGGCTACTTCTTCAAAGCCGAGACCCCAGTAAAAATCAACGTATCCTTCCTCTCCTGCAGGAAGAGCAATTTTACACGAGATCCGGTAGTTAACTTCCCCATCCCTTATATCATAAGCAGTTTCAGCCGGAAGGGATGTCATGGGTGCGAAGGAAAAGAGGCCAATCCCGTTCCTCAGGTCAAAAATCAGGTTATCATTCCAGCTGCTCCTGTAAACGAACTTCTTTGCATCTATGACCTTGTCTTCATTGACGCAGTGGTATGTTTCGCTCCAGCAGCCGGATATGCCGAGATCAATGTTTTGATCGGTATCCGAGTTGTTCCTGATCTCAATCCGGTAAACGAAACCCCGCTCCCCCACCGGCGTCAGTATAATGCCCTTTATATCGAACATGCCAGCCCTGGCATGATAAACCGGGACCCAGTAGCCTTCCCGGCTCCTGTATACGATTTCAAAGGGAACGGTCTTTCCGTCCTGTGCAAGGAACGGCTTGATCAGCGGTACGCTCTCATTTCCGCGCACATCGATGAGTCCTTTAAAACCCATATGAAGAAAGGTGAAATCGTGAATGGCCCCGTCGCTCATGCCCAGCTCTGGAATTGAGATCATTTCGTTTCCTGTTGGTATGTATTGATCTCCCATAATTGCACTTCTCCATCAGTATGCTTAATCGTTTAAGTTTCAAATCAAATTTATCATATACCTTTTCCGAAGTCAATAAGCTTCTTTATAACCATTTTATATAAATACTTTTCCGGATTTGCCCGTACATATTGCAAAACTTCGCTTGACAATTCAAAGAATCGAATAGTATAATCGAATTGAACAATTTAATCGTTTAAGTAATTTAACCGATTAACCTGTTTATACAGATCAGGAGATTTCATATGAAAAAGAATGTTACGATCAAGGATGTAGCAAGAGAAGCCAACGTATCGGTTGCGACCATATCATATGTACTTAACGGGAAAGAAAACATTAGTGAGGAAACAAGGAACCGGGTTTATGCAGCCATGGAAAAGCTGAATTACATCCCCAACCTTTCGGCCCGGGGGCTTGTAAAGAATACATCCAAGCTTATCGGGGTGGTCATTCCGCAGACCGAGCCGGGGAGCAAGCTGATGTTCAGCAACACCTTCTACAGCGAGATAATGAGCAGCATCGAGCACCACGCGAGGCTGAGAGGATACCACGTCCTGATCTCAGGCACAGACGCCAATGAGAGCTATTTTACCCTGGCAAAGCAAAGGAACCTCGATGGCATCATCGTGATAGGGGCTTATCCCGACGAATTCTACAAGGAAGTCAAAAAGACACAAATACCTATCGTTCTGGTGGACAGTTATTTCAAGGACCATTATTTCCACAGTATCAGGATAAACGACCAATATGGAGGATACCTGGCGACGAAATACCTTCTCGATATGGGACACCGGGATATTGCTGTCTTTACCGGAAAGATCAAGGAAGGCGGAGTCGTGAAGAAACGCTATGACGGGTACCTGGACGCATTGCGGGAATATGGCATCGATCCTGACCCGAAAAAAGTGTTTGAGGGTTACATGAACTACGAGTCAGGCCTGATAAACGCCCAGAAACTCCTGGACAGCAAAGCAAAGGTTACGGCGGTCTTCTGCATGGCGGACATACTGGCCATCGGCGCTATCAAGGGCTTCATGAAAAACGGCGTGAAAGTCCCGGACGATATTTCCATCATAGGTTTCGACAACCTGGCGATATCGGAATACATAATGCCCGGCCTTACCACTATCCAGCAGAACATATCTGCCAAGGGAGAAGAAGCAGTAAACATGCTGTTCAATTCCATGAGCGGCGCTTTCCAGACAAAGCAGGAAAAGATACTGCCCATTTCCATCGTTGAAAGAGAATCCGTCAGACGGCTTATTTAAGCGGCAGAATAAAAAGAAGGTGAATCTCTTGGTAGGTGAAAACAAGCTGCATAAAGCGATAACGATAATCCTGTTCCTGTTGCCCTGCCTTGCAGGCCTGGTCGTATTCAACCTTGTCCCGATCATCCAGTCAGCCTTTATGAGCTTCACAGACTGGAACATGCTGTCACCTCCTACGTTTATCGGGCCGGATAATTTCAGGGAGATCTTCAGCGATGAATCCTCGGTTAAGGCAGTCATAAACACCTTCAGGTTCACTATCATGTACGTTCCGATCGTGATAGTCGTTTCACTGCTTCTTGCCACCGTCCTGGACATGAAACTCAAACTCGTGCAGGTATACAGGTCCCTGATTTTCATCCCTGTTTTACTGTCCTGGGTGGTCGTGTCGCTGTTGTGGATGTGGTTGTTCAACGCCGACAGCGGTCTGATAAACTACTTGCTGTCAATGCTGGGCATAAAAGGACCGGCCTGGCTGTTCGACAAGAAGTACGCCATGGTCGCCATTGTTATCGCAAGTTTGTGGAAGGATATGGGTTACTTTGCGATCCTGCTCCTTACAGGATTACAGAACATTTCGGACGAGTATTATGAGAGCGCTTCCCTTGACGGAGCAAGTCCCGTGAGGAAGTTCTTCAGCATCACTTTGCCATTGCTGTCGCCTACGCTGTTCTTTGTCATCATCATCCTTACCATTAATTCTCTCCAGGTCTTCGACCAGATGTATGTCATGACGAAGGGCGGCCCCCTCGGAAGCACGACTACAATGGTTATGGAAATATACAATAATGCGTTTAAGCTCAACTATGCCGGCTTAGCGTGTGCCCAGGCATGGTTCCTGGTGATCGTCACCCTGGTCCTGACCCTGATTCAGAACAAGCTCCAGGAAAGGTGGGTCCATTATGAAACGATATAGCCGCCTGCACAAGCCGCATATTGTAATAAACACAGTAATGGTCGCTATCCTGGCCATAGTTATATTCCCGTTTATCTGGATGTTTTTCGGCGCTTTCAAGACAAACATGGAAGTCATGACGATGCCTCCAAAGCTTTTGCCGGACAAATTCAACTTCGACAACTTCGCCCAGATATCTAAACTGGTGCCCCTCGGAAGGGTCCTGTTCAACAGCGTTCTCGTCGCTGTCCTGACGACGGGAGCCCAGGTACTTTTCTGCGCTATGGCCGGCTATGTTTTCGCCAAGATCAGTTTCAGGGGCAGAGAACTTCTGTTTATACTGATACTGCTTACAATGATGATCCCTTTCCAACTGAGCATGATCACCCTGTACAAAATCTTCGTCCGCATGAAACTGAACAACACTTATTTGGGCCTTATACTGCCCGGTACCTACAACGCGCTGGGAATCTTTTTGCTGAGACAGAATATAAGGACCATACCGGACTCCTACCTCGAAGCCGGTTTCATGGACGGAGCGTCACATATGAAGGCCTTTTTCAGTATCGTGCTTCCGCTGTGTAAACCGGTTCTGGCCACTGTGGCCATTCTGGGCTTCATGAGTTCCTGGAACTCGTTCATATGGCCTCTGATCATAGTAAGCGACAGCGATATGCTGACCCTGCCAGTTGGTTTGTCAAGAATCCAGGGCAGGTGGACAACCCAATGGAACCTGATGATGGCGGGAAACCTGATAAGTTTTATCCCGATGCTCCTGGTTTACATATTCGCGCAGAAATATTTCATTAAAAGCGTTGCAGGAAGTGGGATCAAGGGATAGAGCAAAATCTTCTGACAGAAAGGAGGAATCTGTTTTTTCAGCATTCAGCGATGTTATCCGCAGGATATTGAAAGCATTTTGTAAGAATCAAAAAAGGAGGATGAGTCTTATGTTAAAGAAATTAGTATTTGCAGTGCTCTCCGTGCTCCTGGTCATATCCATGATGGCAGGATGCGGGAAGGAGGCCAGTCAGACATCAACGGTCACGCCTTCGGCAGGCCAATCGTCAACGGTTCCGGCAACCACTTCCGAGGCACCAAAGTCTTCCGGGCCGGTAACCATAAAGTTCATCCAGAACTCTGCGAACGGCGGACATGAAGAGGATCTGAAGGCAATGATCGACAAGTTCCACGAGAAAAACTCCGACATCAGGGTTGAGTACGAAATCATCCCGTGGGCCGACTACTACACCAAGCTCAACATCGTTCTCAACAGCGGCGAAGGTGTTCCCGATGTTTTTGAAGTAGGATACGAGAACTTCGCCCAATATGCAATGAATGACCAGCTTTACGATCTCAGCGGCGTTATTGCAAATGACAAGGATTATAAAGCCGGTTCCATTAACCAGGTTCTTTTCGATGCATACAGCCTGAACGGAAAGCAGTTGGGCGTACCTATAGCCAACAACGGCTGCATCCTGTACTACAATAAGGATCTTTTCGACGCCAACGGAGTTTCCTATCCTACTCCCGAATGGACATGGAAGGAAGAACTTGAAGCCGCCCAGAAGATCACCGATGAGAGCAAGGGCATCTGGGGAACCGTCTCGCCGATACAGACCTATGAATTTTACAAAACTGCCGCACAAAACGGAGGTTACTTCTGGGACGGCAATAAATGCACCATCAACAGCTCTGCATGCGTCGAAGCCCTTACATGGATGATCGAAAAATCGACCAGGTATAAGGTTCAACCTCCCATCACCAGCGATATCATGACCCAGGCTGACGCCGATACCAATGCGTTCATCGCGGGCAAAGTAGGTATGCTCAGGGGCGGCATCTGGCAGATTGGCCGGTTCGCCGCCGAATGCAATTTCAGATGGGACGTAATGGTGGAGCCGGGCAATGTGCAGAAAGCGCATAACGCATTCGTTGAAGGCCTTGCGGCAAGCAAGACTACCAAGTATCCCGAAGCTGCATGGAGGTTTATGAAGTTCCTGGCAATAGACGAGGATGCAGTAAAAATCAGGATCGACAGTGGCTGGAACATACCAGTGGTAAACGACGAAAGCATCATGGCAGCTTACTATGCAATAACACCGCCTGAATCCAGGAAGTACATCGCAGCAATCAACGACTCCAGCGTCATGCCTCCGCTGGGACCCATACCTGAAAAATGGAATGAACTGACGACCATTGTCAACGAAGAGATAGAAAAGGCGAAATTCGGGGAAATTACGCCTCAGCAGGCCCTGGACAATGCCAAAGAAAGACTTGAGAAACTTGTAAAATAAACAAGTTTCTCAGCCCCATAAATTATGGAATAGGGTGGCTATATGGCAGTATAGCCACC
>DUSJ01000446.1 GCA_012842645.1 Clostridiaceae bacterium
ACCCGGCCCGAATACAGGAACCATGGTTACGCGTCCCTGGTTGTATCGCGCATATGCCAGGACATATATGAATCTGGCAAAACGCCTAACCTGTTTTACGCCAATGAAAAAGCAGGCCATGTATATGAACGGCTGGGGTTCGTCCATGCGGGGGATTACGGCATGTTAATGAGTTCAAAATACAGGATTTATTAATAATAATTATATAAAATAACTTGTTAAAATAAGTTATAAATGTTAACATATACTCCAAACAGATTTATCTGTATGGAGGTTTTTTATGTTCAGCAGAGTGTCGACCTGCGGTCTGACAGGGCTTGAAGGTTACCATATCCAGGTGGAATCGGACATATCCAACGGTATCCCGGGATTCGACATAGTCGGCCTTGGGGATACTTCCGTAAAAGAAGCTAGAGAAAGGGTAAAAGCTGCTGTCAACAACTCGGGATATGAATTTCCCATAAGACGCATAACCGTAAATCTGGCACCGGCTGATACAAGAAAGGAAGGTTCCGGTTTCGATCTGCCCATTGCGGTCAGCATCCTTGTTTCCGCAGGGATCATCCCGCAGGAGGCAGCCGAAGGATATATGATCGCCGGGGAACTGGCCCTTGACGGGAACATACGTCATATCTCGGGGATGCTCTGCAAGGCCATAGCCGCCAAAGAGCTGGGCTTCAGAAAGATAATGGTGCCGGCAAGCAATGCGAGGGAAGTTTCAATAATCCAGGACCTTGAAATTTACCCGGTCAGATCCCTCAGGGAAGCGGTGGAACACTTCAACGGAATCAATTTGATAAAGGCTGAACCATGCGACGAAGCGTTTTATCCGGACCATAACATGTACAGGGAAGACTTTTCCGACGTAAGGGGCCAGAAAAATGCGAAACGGGCCCTTGAAGTAGCCGCAAGCGGCGGCCATAACATTCTGATGATAGGAAGCCCGGGTTCGGGGAAGACCATGCTGGCAAGGAGACTTCCGACAATCCTGCCCGACCTGACATTCGAGGAAGCCCTTGAGATCACCAAAATATACAGCGTGGCAGGTCTTTTGGCACATGATTCGCCTATTATACGGGAAAGACCGTTTCGATCGCCCCACCATACGGTCAGCGCGGTAAGCCTTGTGGGAGGCGGCAGCATACCGAGACCCGGCGAAGCAAGCCTTGCCCATAATGGCGTATTGTTCCTGGACGAAATACCCGAATTTCCCCGCAGAACGCTGGATGTGCTCAGGCAGCCCATAGAAGACGGTGTGGTGAACATATCAAGAATCAATGCCACGGTCTCATACCCATGCAGGTTCATGCTGGTGGCGGCGGCCAACCCGTGCAAATGCGGTTATTACGGTGACCCGTCCAGGCGATGCACATGCTCGTTCAGGGACGCGGAAAATTACCTGTCTAGGCTTTCCGGTCCACTGATGGACAGGATTGACATACATATACAGGTACCGGCACTGAAATACTCTGAAATCGAAAACGAAAAAGCCGAGGAAAGCTCCGAAGAAATAAGAGAACGTGTTAACCGGGCCCGGAAGATCCAGCAGGAAAGATACAGGAACTGTGGTATCTATTGCAACGCGCACCTTAAGGGCTCAATGGTAAGGGAGTTCTGCAGGCTGAGCGAAGAAGCGAAAAAAGTGCTGAGGTCCGCTTTTGACAAGCTCAACCTCAGTGCGAGGGCCCATGATCGGATTCTTAAGGTTTCACGTACCATTGCTGATATGGAGGACTCGGAACTGATCCAGGCAAAACATGTATCTGAAGCTATCCAGTACAGGGTCCTTGACCGCACGGCAAGGATATAGCGGGAGGTGGAGGATTGAACACTGAAACAGAATA
>DUSJ01000447.1 GCA_012842645.1 Clostridiaceae bacterium
GCGAGCACATTGGGTGGGGCACCCACGTGTTCAACTTTGGCCGAAATGAAGTCAAAAACTTCCTTATTTCCAACGCGGTATACTGGTTTGATAAATTCCATGTGGACGGCCTCAGGGTGGACGCGGTGGCTTCCATGCTCTACCTTGACTATTGCAGGGAATCCGGGGAATGGGTCCCCAACCAGTACGGGGGGCGCGAGAACCTCGAAGCAGTCGAGTTTTTGAAGCATCTCAACTGCGTGGTATACCAGTATTTCCCGAACGTGATGATGATTGCCGAAGAATCCACCGCATGGCCCATGGTTACAAAACCTGTCCATGACGGCGGACTGGGTTTCTCCCATAAATGGAACATGGGATGGATGAACGATTTTCTGAAGTTTGTAAGCCTTGATCCCATATATCGTAAATATCACATGAATCTCCTTACCTTTTCCTTCATGTATGCCTGGAGCGAGAATTTTATACTGGTTCTGTCCCATGACGAAGTGGTCCATGGCAAATGCTCCATGCTGAGCAAAATGCCCGGCGACTACTGGCAGAAGTTCGCGGGCCTTCGCTGCGCCTACGGGTATTTCTTTGCCCATCCCGGAAAGAAGCTTTTATTCATGGGCGGCGAGTTCGGCCAGTTCATTGAGTGGAGATACAAGGAGGGCCTTGACTGGCATCTTCTTGGCTACCCCATGCATGAAAAGATGAGCCTTTATGTTAAGGACCTGAACCATCTTTATAAGACCGAAAAAGCCATGTACGAAATGGACTGCAGCACCGAAGGCTTTGAGCTGATCGACTGCAACGACGTGGACAATTCGATAATCTCTTTTATCCGCAAGGGCAAAGACTGGCGCGACATGCTGATTTTTGTGTTCAACTTCACGCCCCAGGTCCATGAGAACTACAGGATCGGAGCTCCCCTTAAAACGACATATACAGAGATCTTCAACTCTGACGCTGAAAAATACGGCGGAAGCAACGTGATCAACGTGGGCCCCATAACCTATGAAGATATACCCATGCATCAGAAACCATGCTCGATTACCCTCAGGATACCGCCCCTTGGCGCGGTCATTCTCCGCCCCGACACCACCCCATGGAAGCAGGGGGACGGTTCCTCTGCTTCACTCCGGGATGAGTAAAGGGGACGCCGTTCAAATTGTAACCATGTTTGCCAAAAACATCAAAAATGAAGCAGGGGAACCGTCCCCCTGCTTCATTATTACAAAATGGTCTTGACAAAATAAATCCGGAGTATGTATAATATTTGTCCTCATTGACAACGGGTGACAAATTATGATATAATTCTATCCAATGAGTATTGAGGTGGTATTATGGATAGAAATTCTATAACCCAGATACGTAAAGAAATGGAGAGATGTGTCGGCAAACGGATTCAGCTTAAAGCAAACAAGGGCCGCAAAAAAACAATCATCCGGGAAGGCATCATCGAAAATGTTTATCCAAGCATCTTTACAGTCTCTTTCGAAAATGAATTCAGTTCCCCAAGAATGGTTTCCTATAGCTACACGGATATACTGACCCATACTGTTGAAATTAAATTAATGCCAGGCAATTACAATAACGTGGCGCTATAACCGGACACCGGAATAAAAAACAGCCGCTTTTTCAAAGCGGCTGTTTTTTCATGGCCGACAGGCATACATGGTTTATGGACAGCATATCATTTTAACTGAAAGGATAAGGGTTAAAATCGAGGAGGTCCTAAAATGCAGATAGAGCTATTGAAACAGCCGATAAGGTCGTACAGGACTATTGAAATCAGGGAAACCGAGGAAATGGTGGAGAACAGTATAATCGTGCCTGACAGCAAGCCCGATATCAGGAATATGCTTCTTGCCGACGCAGAATGCTTCGTCACCAGCGTCGAGAAATCAGGCCGGATGGTGGAGGTGGGCGGAGAGATCAGGTACCGGATCCTGTATGTTTCCGATACCCCAGAGCAGAGGCCCGAAAGCATCGTGACCCATTTTACCTGGTCATTCTCGGTGCC
>DUSJ01000448.1 GCA_012842645.1 Clostridiaceae bacterium
AAGAAGGCTCCGGTACGGTATTTTTCTCGGGCTGCGCGCTTGGGTGCGTGTATTGCCAGAACAGAAGCATTTCAAAAGGCCTGGCTGGGAAGAAGATTACAACGGAAAGACTGGCTGAGATATTCCTGGAACTTCAGGACAAGAAGGCCAATAATATCAACCTGGTCACACCAAGCCATTATGTCCCCCATATTATCGAGGCTTTGGACATATCACGCAAAAAAGGCCTCACTATTCCCATCGTATATAATTGCAGCGGATATGAAAAAGTGGAAACCCTGAAGCTCCTTGAGGGATATATTGACGTTTATCTGCCTGATCTCAAATACATATCTCCTGAACCAGCATTGAAGTACTCCAATTGCAGGGATTATTTTACGGTTGCGGCTAAAGCCCTGGGAGAAATGTTCAGGCAGGTTGGGGAACCAGTATTTGATGAAAGGGGCATTATGCAAAAAGGCGTAATTGTAAGGCATTTGGCATTGCCAGGGTATCCTGATGACTCAAAAAAGATCGTTAAATACTTATATGAAACCTATGGAGACCGGATACTCATCAGCATAATGAATCAATACACTCCGATGGCAGGGAGTGAGGAGTACCCGGAACTTAAAAGAAAAATATCAGAAAAAGAGTATGAAGAGCTCGTTGATTACGCAATAGAGATCGGAGTGGAGAACGGGTTCATACAGGAAGGGGAGACAGCACTGGAAAGTTTTATTCCCGAGTTCAACGGAGAAGGTGTATAAAAAACAGACATATTTCCATGTATCAAGTCTTGCGTTCTGATTTGCCGATAAAGGATATAAGCGTGTTTTTCCCGATATCATTCCAAAATCAATCAAGGAAAGGATTGTTTGCATTATGCTATGGAAGGACAATTATGAACTTGGAGTTCCATCTATCGATGCGCAGCATAAGGAATTGTTCAGGCGTGTCGAATCTTTTTTGCAGGTTTTGCGTTCAAAAGACAGCTGGAACGATAAGATCCCCAAAATTAATGAAACGCTGGATTTTATGAAAAGATACGTTGTTGAGCTGTTTCAATCTTACCGGGTATCAGCCCGAGAGTCTGCTGTATAACAGGGACCTGTCATTTAATGACCTGATCTCTCCCGAATACCGGGAAGTCTTATGGAATGAATGGCAGCGGATCCTTCCTGAAAGGAAGCCATTTAAGTTTGAATATGAGATCATTACAGCCACCGGAGAAAAGAAATGGGTTCTTGAAATGGGTCAGGGCATTTATAATGACAATGGCGAAGTGGAAGCGCTGGAAGGAATCATTCTTGACATATCTGACAGAAAAGCGATTGAAGATGCGCTGAAATACAATTATGAACATGACAGATGGACAGGTTTGTATAACCGCGATTACCTGGTGTCATTACTTAAAAAGGATGCAGTTCGGAAAAAGCAGTCAAAAAAAGCGCTCATCGGAATCAATCTGAGTATGATACATGTACTGGCAGCCAAATATGGGTTCCAGTATTCTCAAAACCTTGTCAAAAAAACAGCCGAAACGCTCAGCCAGTACTGCGCCGAAAACCGCATTTTATTCTACACCCATGAACAACGTTTTGTTTTCTATATCCTAAATTACAAGGACAAGGACGAACTTCTTGATTTCAGCAATACCATTGCCGATACCCTTGGATCATTGTTCGCAATGGAAAGGATTGGCGGCGGTATCGGTGTTCTCGAGATCGAACCCAGTCAAAGCGAACTTGATATTGATTTGGTGCTCAGAAGACTTCTGCTTGCATCTGAAAAGTCTATAAGCATGTCTGCCAGGGATTTTGAAATCAGCTTCTACAACGAGGAGCTGGAAGCAATGGTAGACCGTGAAAGAGACATAGTGAAGGCGATGAATGACATAGCCGCGGGAAATAGTACGAATGATGAACTTTTTTTACTGTATCAGCCCATCATTGATTTAAGATCAGGCGCATTGTTCGGGTTTGAAGCGCTGGCAAGACTGAGGACGGGAAAATTCGGCATGGTATCACCCATGGAATTCATCCCGATCGCCGAGAAAACTAAGCTTATACTTCCGTTGGGCGAAAAAGTGATTATACAGGCATTTCGATTTTTCAGCAGGCTTAAGGAGATTGGGTATGATAAAATAAGCGTTTCCATCAATATTTCGATTGTCCAGTTATTAAGCCCTGATTTTACAGACAGACTGCTGGAGTTAATGGATCGGATGCAGGTTGACAAAAGCAATGTTGGTATTGAGATTACCGAATCCGTATTTACTTCTGACTATGAAAACATCAACAACAATATCTGCAAATTGAGAGAATCCGGCATCCTGATAGCCATTGATGACTTTGGAACCGGTTACTCCTCGCTTGCCAGGGTAAAAGGCTTAACTGTGGACTGTATAAAAATCGACAAGTATTTCATTGATAAGTTGCTAAACACAGATATTAGCAAAGCCATAACGGACGACATCATTTCAATCGTCCATAAGCTTGGGTGTTTCACCATTGCCGAAGGAGTGGAACATGAGAGCCAGCTGCAATATTTAAAAGAGCATGGCTGCGATATGATACAGGGATACCTTATCAGCAGGCCCCTTAATGAAGATGATGCGATTCGGTTTTTAGCTGACTGTTTTCTAAAGAATAAAGCCATGGAAGAGTGAAAGGAATATTTACCCGTCCAGTAAACGTTATGGCTGGGTCCAGGATCGTTATGGATTGTCGTGGCAGTTAGTGCTGACGGAAGGAGAACAGGAGTTTCTTTATAGTTGACAAAATCACCCTGTGTTAACCATAAATCCATTGAGGCATCTCCTAACTGGCCTGTATAATAACAACAGGGGTGATGCCATGAAAGAGATCAATATCGGAAGAATGATCGTTAAAAAGCGGCATGAAAAAGGACTGACACAGGAGGACCTTGCAAAATACATCGGGGTATCGAAAGCTTCGGTTTCCAAATGGGAAACAGGCCAGAGCTATCCTGATATAACTTTTCTTCCGCAGCTTGCTACACTTTTCAATATAAGCATTGATGAGCTCATGGGTTATGAACCGCAACTGAGCAAGGAAGATATACGAAAACTGTACGCTAAATTATCCGCAGATTTTGCTTCCGGACCGTTTGACGAAGTATTGGACCGCTGCCGTGAAATTGCTAAAAAGTATTTTTCATGTTTTCCCCTGTTGTTCCACATCGGACTGCTGCTTATAAACAACAGTACTGAAGCAGGAGAAAAGGAAAAGACCCTGTCTGTGCTTTCGGAAGCCAGAGAACTGTTTGTCCGGGTGAAAACGGAATGCGAAGACCCGGAGCTTGCCCGGTTATCCCTTTACATGGAGGCAACCTGTGCCCTGATGATGGGAAAGCCTGACGAAGTTATCGAACTTATCGATGAAACAAGCCGAAAGATGATTTCCCCGGAATCATTACTTGCTTCAGCTTACCAAATGGTCGGAAAAGCTGAAGAAGCACGGTCCATATTGCAGTTTTCCATCTATCAGCATATGGGAAGTCTTCTTGGCGATCTTACGAATTATCTCCTGCTTTGCACAAACGATCACAAACAGTTTGAAAATACGTTCAAACGTGCAAACGAAATTGCCGAAGCTTTTGATTTAAAAAGGCTTCATCCGTCTCTGCTCATAAATCTGTATATCGTTGCCGCCCAGGGCTTCACAATGCTTGAGAACACCGAAAAGGCCCTTGAGATCCTTGAAAAGTACGCAGAACTTGTTACCGGCGATATCTATCCGCTGGAACTGAAAGGTGACGGGTATTTTAACCTGATAGACCAGTGGATAGAGGAACTCGATCTGGGGAATGTACCCCCCAGGAGCGAAAAAATCATACGCAAGAGCATGGCTGACGCAGTGATAAATAATCCTGCCTTTACAGCTCTGGACAAAGAAATCAGGTTCAGGAGGATCGCGGAAAAACTGAAAAATAACTGTCAGGATCAGGACTCGCTATGAAAGTAAAATCAAGATAATGATAAGGGAGAGGTGTGTCATGGATTGGTCCATGGTGAAAGAATATCTGCCTTTTCTTGTTCCTTTGGTTATTGCGCAGCTTGCGCTCTTCATTACCACGCTCGTCCATGTGCTTCAACATCCCCATTACCGCTTCGGAAACAGGGTAATATGGTCATTAATCGTAATGTTCATACAGTTTATCGGCCCCATTCTGTACTTTGCAATAGGAAGAGGCGAGGAATAAATGGGCATCCTTGAGATTAAACAACTGTATAAGAGCTTTGGGAATCAT
>DUSJ01000449.1 GCA_012842645.1 Clostridiaceae bacterium
AAAGGTCGACGCTTTCTGCCTGAGTCCGGGTCAGCAGGTCCTTTTTCACCATAAGGTCCACCTGGTCCCTTACGGTTCCGGTCGTCGGTTTCTCCCTTATGGCAAACAGGTCCAGGTGCTGCATGATAAAATGCAGTATGGTCCCTTTTTCTGCGCTGCTCAGGCCTTTCTTCCCCTCCAGGAATCCCGGTTTTTTTACCAGGACTGCATCCGGCTCGGGAATAAAGGAAGCGTCCTGATCGTACTGGATATCAAACCACCTTTTCAGTTCGGTAACCGAAACCTTGGCAGGGATATTTGATGACTCCGTGAACGGATATTTCCATTTAAGACGTCTGTCTATGTCATCGGCCAGGATATCATCAGCACGGCTTTCATCGCTCTCCAGCCATTGCCAAACTTTATTGTCATCCGTTTGCTCAGGCTCTTCACCTCCGGTAAAATCGTTCTTGTTCCATAATTCGACATACCAATGGGATGAATCTTCCTGTAAATGCGCCTTATCCGGGTTATCTGCGCCTGCCGCCGCACGGAGCTTCTCACAATCCTTATGCCTTATTGCCGCCGGGCATATCCAATCAAGGAAGGTGCTGCCGTTCAGCATCTCGTAAGCCGGAAGCTTTCCGCTGTTCATATTGGAGACAGAAAACCATTTCAGGGCCATTTTTTCAATATTGCCTACAGATCCTGTTATGATAAGTTTTTCCCTCGCTCGCGTCATGGCCACGTACAGGATACGCATTTCCTCCGACAGGGTCTCGGACCTGATCTTCATCCTTATGGCTTCCTTGGCCGCAGAATTCCAGGAGAGCCTTCTCCTGTAGTCCACCACGTCCGGCCCGAAGCCGAGGTCATGGTGCAGGAGTATGCTTTCATTCATATCCTGCAGGTTGAATCTTTTTCCGCATCCCGCAAGGATGACGACAGGGAATTCAAGGCCTTTGCTCTTATGAATGCTCATTATTCTTACTACGTTATCGTTTTCGCTCAGGACTTTCGCGCTTCCGAGGTCTCCCCTGCCGGTCCTGATCCTGTCTATGAAGCTTATAAAGTTGAACAATCCTTTGTAGCTTGTTTGCTCGAACTGCCTGGCTCTCTCGAACAGTATCCTCAGGTTGGCCTGCCTTTGCTCGCCGCCCGGCATCGCGCCCACAATACCGTAATAGCCGGTATCGTCATACAGCTTCCATATAAGCTGATCGGTGGAAAGATACAGGGATGATTCTCTCCATAAGTTAAGCCTGTCCAGGAACCTCCTCGCTTTACGGGACGTTTCCCCTTCATTTTGTGCGGCAAGTTTCACCAGTCCGTCAAATAGCGGGCCTTTTGGCTCCAGCAGCCGCAGGTCGGTCAGTTCGTCGGTGGTGAATGAAACTATCGGCGAACGCAGCACAGACAGCAAGGGTATGTCCTGGCAGGGATTGTCTATTATCTGCAAAAGGGACAGTATTACCTGTACTTCCACGGTTTTGAAGAACCCCGTCCCCGTGTCGGCAAACACGGGAATGCCTGTCAGCGATAGCTCTTCGGCAAAGACATCGGCCCATTTCCTCGTGGTTCTCAGGAGTATGACGATATCCCTGTACTCGGCCTTCCTGTATTCTTTACGGGTCTTATCGAATACATGGAAGCTCCTTCCGTCTTTGATAAGACCCGTAAAGAATACAGG
>DUSJ01000450.1 GCA_012842645.1 Clostridiaceae bacterium
CATAGAACATGCTACGCCACTGGCGCACCATCCCGAGGGCATGATTGTTCATTATGACCACGATAACCGGAAGGTTGTATTCAACTGCTGTCGCCAGTTCAATCAGGTTCATCCTGAAGCTGCCGTCCCCGGCAATATTGAAAACCCTCTTGTCGGGACGGGCAAGCTGGGCGCCGATCGACGCGCCAAGTCCGAAGCCCATGGTTCCCAGGCCGCCCGACGTAATGAGGGTACGGGGCTTTGTAAACTTGTAAAACTGGGCGGTCCAGATCTGATGCTGTCCCACCTCGGTGCATATGATGGCGTCTCCTTCGGTTATTTCGTATATCTTATCGAGAATATACTGGGGAGTCAGGTCATCGCTGCCGTTCTTCACCGGATACCTTGCTTTCAGGTCCCTGATGAAATCCAGCCACGAAGTCCTGTCCTTCGGCGTTATACCGGCGTTGATACGCTTCAATACTTCCTTTACATCTCCGATTATATGGCAGGCAGACCTGACATTCTTATTAACTTCAGCTGCGTCAACATCTATGTGCACGATTTTCGCCTTCGGCGCGAATCTGTCCAGCCTGCTCACGACTCGATCGCTGAAACGGGCGCCGACAGCTATGAGAAGGTCGCACTCGGTGACAGCCATGTTAGAAGTCTTGGTGCCATGCATTCCGACCATTCCGGTATACAGGTCATGGGTGGCCGGAAACGCGCCCATCCCCATCAGGCTCAGGGTCACGGGAGCCTGCAGCTTCTCTGCAAATTCAAGAAGCTCCCCGGCCGCATCGGACGCCGTTACTCCTCCTCCGGCATAAATCATGGGCTTTTCGCTGTTGTTGAGAAGCTCCAGGGTTTCTTCCACCGCCGAGCCGCTTATATACTCGGTCATCCTTTCAATAGTTTCGGTCTGCTGCCTTGTATACTCGGTCTTTTGAGCGGTTATATCCTTGGGGATATCTATAAGGACCGGTCCCGGCCTGCCTTCCCTCGCTATTTTAAAGGCTCTTCTGACTATACCGGCCAGGTCTTCCACGCGTTTGACGATGAAATTATGCTTTGTGACAGGCATGGTTATGCCCGTTATATCTACCTCCTGGAAGCTGTCCTTCCCAAGGAGGTTCAAAGGCACATTGCCGGTTATGGCTACCATGGGTATGGAATCCATATATGCCGTCGCAATGCCCGTCACAAGGTTTGTTGCCCCGGGTCCTGATGTGGCCATGCATACCCCTACCTTGCCCGAGGCTCTTGCATAGCCGTCGGCCGCATGGGCCGCCCCCTGTTCATGGGAGGTCAGAACATGTCGTATCTTATCCTTGTATTTATACAGGGCATCATAGATGTTCAATACAGCGCCGCCCGGAAAACCAAAAATGGTATCCACTCCCTGTTCCAGCAGGCACTCCACAAGAATTTCAGCACCTGTCAACTTCAAATCGTATTCCTCCTATGTTATATAAATGTTTTAGTTTAATCTGCAGCAGGCTATAGCTGCAAAAATATGCGGGTGATGTCATCTGACCTTAAGCACAGCACCTTCGCTGGCCGATGTCACGAACTTAACGTATCTGGCAAGGTACCCCGTCGAGATCTTGGGCGGCGGGCATACCCAGTTTTTCCTCCTGTTTTCAAGTTCGCTGTCAGGAACTTTCAGCGTAAGAGTGCCGTTGATCATGTCAATGGCTATTATGTCGCCGTCCTGCACCAGGGCTATTGTTCCTCCTTCCGCTGCTTCAGGCGATACGTGCCCTATGCACGCGCCCCTTGTAGCCCCGCTGAAACGTCCGTCGGTGATGAGGGCTACATCGGCATCAAGGCCCATTCCTGCCAGCGCAGAAGTAGGCATTAGCATTTCACGCATCCCGGGACCGCCCTTGGGTCCCTCGTACCGTATGACGACCACCTCGCCCTTGTTGATGCACCCGGCCAATATCGCTTTTATGGCATCGTTTTCCGAATCAAAGACCCTGGCGGGGCCTTCATGTACCAGCATCTCTTCAGCAACGGCGCTCCTTTTCACAACGCCGCCGCCGGGAGCGAGATTGCCTCTGAGGACGGCAATGCCGCCGGTCTTGGAATAAGGATTATCTATGGGTCTTATGACATCCGGGTCTGTATTGGCAGCATTAATGAGATTTCCTCCCAATGTCTTCCCTGTAACGGTAAGGCATCTTTCATCAAGCAGCCCGGCCCTGGAAAGTTCCTTCATCACGGCGTAAACACCGCCGGCAGCATGGAGGTCTTCAACGAAATGACCTCCGGCAGGAGCAAGCCTGCAAAGGTTTGGAGTTCTTTCGCTTATTTCGTTGGCCATGTCAAGGTCGAAAGAAATACCGGCTTCATAGGCTATTGCGGGCAGGTGAAGAATGCTGTTGGTGCTGCATCCCAGGGCCATATCGACTGTAAGGGCATTCTTTAATGATCCCGGCGTTATGATGTCCCTGGGCTTCACGTTCTTTTCAACAAGCTCGATGATCTTCATGCCTGTCAGTTTTGCAAGTCGAAGCCTTTCCGAGTAAACAGCCGGTATGGTTCCGTTTCCGGGAAGAGCTATCCCGAGAGCCTCGGTAAGGCAGTTCATGCTGTTGGCCGTGAACATGCCCGAGCATGATCCGCAGCTTGGACAAGAGCTGTTTTCCAGATCGCATAAATCTTTTTCTCCCAGCTTTCCTGCCTTGACTGCCCCTACTGCCTCGAACATATCGGTAAGACTTATACCCTTTTTCTTCGTTCTTCCGGCCATCATCGGACCGCCGCTTATAACTATGGTCGGGATATTCAGTCTGGCGGCTGCCATAAGCATGCCGGGCACTATTTTATCGCAGTTCGGTATAAGGACAAGGCCGTCAAACCCGTGGGCCAGCGCCATGGACTCAATGCTGTCGGCTATCAGTTCCCTTGAAGGCAGCGAATAGTGCATGCCGATATGTCCCATGGAGATGCCGTCGCATATTCCAATGGCAGGAAATTCAAACGGTGTTCCCCCGGCCATACGGATCCCCGCCTTGACCGCTTCGGCGATCCTGTCGAGATGCATATGTCCTGGTACTATTTCGCTCTTTGCGCTTACAACCCCGATCAGGGGACATTTCAATTCTTCGTCCGTCAGTCCCAACGCTTTAAACAGGGATCTGTGCGGCGCCCTCTCTATTCCAGTTTTTACCGCATCACTGCGCATTATTTCACCTTCCCAATTTCAAGGATTCTCTCTGCTATAAGATCGCCCATGAGACCGGTCCCTGCCAGGGTTTTGCCTTCGCTCATTATGTCCTGGGTTCTGAATCCCTCTTTGAGCACCCTGGCTACTGCATCCTCGATATCCCTCGCTTCGGCGTCAAGACTGAAAGTATATTTAAGCATCATGGCCACTGACAGGATGGTCGCAATGGGATTGGCCTTATCCTGTCCGGCTATGTCGGGAGCGGAACCATGGATGGGTTCGTACAGGCCAAAGCTCTTTTCGCCAAGGCTGGCTGAAGGAAGCATTCCTATCGAACCGGTAATCATGCTCGCCTCGTCGGACAGTATGTCGCCAAACATGTTGGTGGTGACGATGACGTCAAACTGCCCGGGCTTCCTTATAAGCTGCATTGCGGCGTTATCAACATACATATGGTCCAGGGCTACATCGGGATAATCCTTTGAAACCCTTGTCACTACTTCACGCCATAGCCTTGAGCTTTCCAGTACATTGGCCTTGTCTACGCTTGTTACCTTGCGCCTGCGCTTTCTCGCTATTTCAAAAGCCGTCCTTGCTATCCTTTCTACCTCAAAAACACTGTAGTTTTCCGTATCGTAGGCTTCCTGCCCCAGGCTTCCCTCACGGCGGCCCCTGTCACCGAAATAGATGCCTCCCGTAAGCTCACGGACTACCATGATATCCACACTGTCGCCGATGACCCCGGGTTTCAGGGGGCAAGCTTCCTTCA
>DUSJ01000036.1 GCA_012842645.1 Clostridiaceae bacterium
CATGTAGAAGGTATCGGGGATAAGATTTTTATTGTTCATGGCGACCGCGCCGCCAAAATGGCCCAGGCCGACTCCTGTCCATTTGTTGCGCAGGAACATGTCCATACCTCTCTGGTAGCGCAAAAGGCGGCCTCCTGTCATGCTGCTTATCACGTATTGGGGCGACATCAGGTATTCAATCCTGTTCCAGACGGAAGGGATCATAAGCGCTGCTCCCCAGCATATACCGAGGAGGAACAGCCACCGGGGATTGATGGCAAGGCAGAACAGTCCGAGAGCAACGACAGCCCCGAACCATGCTCCCCTTGAGAGGGTGAGGACAAGGCTGAGTCCCATTGCACCCAGCAGTACAAAGAAAACGAGCCTGTCATTGAATTTTCTTTCCCTCTGGAGAACCAGGGCCAGGCAAAGAGGTATGGTCAGTATGAATATACTTCCCAATACATTTGGACTTTCAACGATGGAGAACACCCTCGTACCCGAGGCTCCTTCCGCGATATCTGTCCAGCTTGACGGCATCGGAACCTTGAGAATGTACTGGATGATGCCATGGATGCCCATTATCCCGCCGGCATAAACCAGGAGCCTTATTACCAGGTATGCCTTGTTATCGTCATCAAGATAACTGTTCAATATGAAGAACCAGAAGAGATACTGGATAACTACCCGCAATCCTTCAAAGCCCAGCTGCGGGTAAGTGGAATTCATCAGGTAAAGATACACGGACACCGCCATGAGAAGCAGCATGGGAGCTCCTGCAGGAGTGCTTGCCGCAGGTCCTTTTCTCTTTGCAAAGAACCATCTCAGGAAAACATACATGGCGGCTATGGCAAGATATGCCTCATCCCAGAGGCCGAAAAGCGAGAACCCGCTTAAGAGTTTTCTCCCCAATTCATCGATGAACGGATAGAACGCAACCGTGGGGATCAGCAGCATATTTATGAGGTAAAAAGCTTTTGAACCTGAAAGCAGAGCATATACGCGGCTTTCTTTCAGGAAATTGTACATTCTTTCCCTGAAAGCCGCGCTTCTTTGATTTATGCTTTCCCTAAAACGCCAGAAGAACGATTTCTCAGGCTTATACGGACGGGTGGCGATATGTTTCAGGCAACCGGCTATCCTGCTGTTTACAAGAGCGGAGCCGATTCCGTTCACCAGCCTGCCTGTACAGCTCTGGCTTACTATATTTAGGAAAGCTATCGCAAACCGGTATGTCAGGCTGTTTTTGAACCAAATTTCAAGCATGACGCTTACCTCTGACATGAATATGTTATCGTACCCTGCCTGTTATTTCTCACGTATATCAAGAACTATGCTGTCCGCGCCGGTAGCATAGATGGTCTTTACCGTTATCTTGCCGCCTATGGCTACGGCATAGCGGCCGATGCGTATATCCGGGATATCCTGCTTATCCTCGACCTCGATGTCGATATAGACATCCTTCAGGTCCGGACTCACGGCCTGGACCAGTTTTCCGTCGGCGGTCTGCACGGTTATAACAGCCGGCTCCTCGCGGACGTCCACGATCTTCGCGTTGACGAACCAGTCGTTGTCATAAAAGATCCTTGGGTCCTTGAGAAGGGCTTCCGCATAATTGTCCGGCATGGCGCTGGACTTCACTGTGACAATGTAAGTCTTTGTCGGGGGTTTTTGGGACGCCGCCTGCCTGTCTTTCACAATCTTGTAGCCTACCGCTCCGATGCCGATAACCAAAGCGATCAGGACTATAAGATCGAAGATATTTATTTTCCCGAAGATGCGTCCTTTCTCATCAATAAACTTCATAAGCCGGTCCTCCCTGTCTGGATTGATTGACTGATTTGTTAAGAAGGTCTGCCAGGCTGCCCGTCAGAGTTTTCCTGTCGTAACGGGCAATTTCTATCCTATCAGGATCAATTATACACTTATCGTTCTCCCAGCTGTAGTATAAATCGGCAAATCCCTTTCCTATCGCATCCACATCGGGCCAGTGGCATATAATGCCGGTTCTTGTGCTCCGGATAAGTTCCGCGGCCGCTCCGTTCTCGGGGATGACAGCCAGGATGGGGTTGCCTGTCTGGATATATTCAAACAGCTTTCCGGTATAGAAAGCCTCGGATCCCGGGCCGCCGCCTTCAAGCAGCAGCAGCGCATCGGATTCCATCATCTCCCTGAGGCATTGTTCATGATCCATGTAACTTATCATTTCAACGGCTCCGTCAAGTCCGCAGGAGTCCACGAGCTTCTTCAGCACCCCAGGTTTAAAGCTGCCTATGAACCGTATCAGTATTTTCTCTTTATTTACTTTTCCCTTCTGTACCAGATCACCCACGGCCTTCAGGAACAGGTCGGGTTTCCTCCGGCCATACAGGGCCCCCGTGTAGGTGATGGTAAACCGGGAATTCCTGGTCTTATTGTATTTCAGATTCTCAAAGTCCTCGGTATCAAACCCGTTGGGAATCACATGCATCCTGTTTTCGAGGTCGAGCCCCGGATTAAGACGGACAAAATTCCTCTTCATGACAGGCGTGTTGGTCACGAGGACATCCGCTTTCTCAAGCACTTCCCTCTCCAGTTCCCTCTCCTTTTTCATACGGGATTTCCTGTGCGGGTTGTCGATGAGGTAAGGGTTGTTGGTCCATTCATCCCTGAAATCGGCCACCCAGAAAAGGTCAGGAAAGCGTTTCTTTATCTCGAGCCCCAGCAGGTGATCGCTGTATGGGTACGAAGTAGTATATACGGCTTTTATATCGCCTTTTTTTATACGGTCAAGACATGTCCTGACGGCGTTTTTCATCCAAAGAACCTCGCCGTCGGGAATAAGGATCTTCCACGCTATAAATTTCCCAACCTTGCTTAGGAAACCAGGCAGGACCGTAAGATCATAGGCCCGCGTTCTTATGATCTCCATGGCGGGCGGCAGCTCTTTCAGCAGGGACTCATCCCTCAGAGCCATCTTTCCGTCGTCCCTGGTAAGGACCACAGGTTCCCAGCCGAACAATGGAAGATACTTTGCAAACTTGACGCTGCGCTGGACGCCAGATCCGCCCACCGGCGGGAACTGGTGTGCTATCATGAGGACTTTATTCATTTACCTTCCTTCCCCATCCAAGAAGATTGAATTCCAGGCCGGCCGCCTCAACCCGGTTCATGTCCCAGAAGTTGCGCGTGTCAAGAACCCTTGGAACTGCCATAAGGTTCCTGATCCTTGCGAAATCCACGTCTGCGAATTCCCTGTGGTTGACTGCCAGCACCAGGAGGTGGGAACCTGAAACAGCCCCGTATAAGTCCCTTTCTTTTGAGCCTTCGTAATCGACATGCCTGTCCACTGCCACGGTTTCAAAATCACCGCTGTCTTTCAGCAGGCCAATCAGCTCGATAACGGGACTTTCACGCATATCGTCAATATTCGGCTTATATGTCACTCCCAGTATGCATATCTTCTTCCTGCCTACTATATCACGGGTCAGTTCCCTTATTTTATCCAATACATAATGGGGCATCCCATCGTTGGTATGCCGGGCGAGATTGATAATCTTTGCCGTTTCGGGCTGTTTTTCGACTATAAACCACGGATCAACGGCTATACAATGGCCTCCTACGCCGGGCCCCGGCATATGCAGGTTTACCCGGGGATGCTTGTTGGCGTATTTAATTACTTCCCATGCGTTCACACCTATTTTTTCGCAAATCATGGCAAGTTCATTCGCCAGCGCTATGTTGACATCCCTGTAGGTGTTTTCCATGAGCTTGCACATTTCGGCGGTTGTCGCCTCCGTGGTATAGATCTCGCCCTCCACAAAGCATTCGTACAGCTTTTTTACTTCGAGCGCTGATTTTTCGTTAACTCCGCCGACAATCCGGTTGTTTTCCTTAAGTTCGGCCAGGATACGCCCGGGAAGCACCCTTTCAGGGCAATAGGCAAGGAGGATGTCCTCTCCGGGA
>DUSJ01000037.1 GCA_012842645.1 Clostridiaceae bacterium
CCAGGAAACGGAGGTTTTGCTCATTCATAGCAAAGACCTCCGTTTTTTATACTCATGTGCGCAGAAACTGGGCGCTGGAAGAAAGTGCGCATGATTATATTGCAATATTGTAATAAAGGTTTAAAAAATTTGATTTGCATATTTGTTTCAAAGTGTTATAAAATGGATAAATAATTTAACAATGATTTTATGCGACTTTCAAGAGGTGCTACAGATGGAGATGATGAAAAAGAGGCAACAGAATTTAAATATTATTAAGGAAACCAGGCAAGAGCTTAATAAGACCGGGTTTTTCAACAGCATACGTACAAAGCTTATTGCAGGGTTTATGGTAATTATAATCCCTATAGTTCTGTTGGGCGTTATTTCATACAGCAAATCTTACAATGCCCTGAAAAAATCGGTTACCAAATCATCTTTTGAAACCCTGAAGCAAATGAGCATGAATGTCCAATCGGAACTGAAAAACCTTGAGGACTTATCGAGCCAGATAATGCTGGATGAAAGTGTCCAGAAGTACATGAACGCGGGTTCTGATAATACTGGGGCTGCATCACTGGATTTATTCCGTAATGCCCAGTCTGCATTAAAGAACTATAAATTCAGAAGTGACAAGATAAGCTGTATCACTCTGCTTTTAAAAGATGGTGACACGATTGATACGGCAGGATACACCTATCCCGATGATGTCTTTGACAAGATAGGCAGCCTCCTGGCCAAAGCGAAGGAATTGGAGGGAAAAGCGCTTTGGATTGGCAGGCATAAGGACCTTGATGAATCCCGCGCCGTTGAGAATGCAGACTATGGGATCTCAATAGTAAGGTATCTTAGCGATCCCATTTCGGGAAAAGAAAGAGGGCTGCTGATCGTTGATATAAATGAAAGCATGATAGAGTCCGTTTTTAATACGATCGATCTTGGGGAAAACAGCGAATTACACTTTATCAGCCCGGATAAAAGTGACATCGCGTTCGAGCTGAAGGGTGGCGAAAGAACCCGCATGGAAGAAGCTGAAGCGGTAAGCTACCTTGATGAAATGGACTTTTACTCCGCAGCTTCTGAAAGTGAAGGAACGTTTTTTGATAAATACAGAGGCCAGGAGTACATGGTAATATATACCAGGATCAAGGCTTCAGCAAGCGGTTCGGATTTTATCCTGACAGGCCTTGTTCCTACGGCCAATTTCAGGAAAGAGTCAGGCAGCATTTTCACAGTAACGGCTATTTTCACCCTTGTGGCGATAGCTTTCGCCCTTGTGATCGGCTTTGTGCTCGCAGTCGGGATTTCAAAGGCCATCAACAGGATGCAGGCAGTCATGAAAAAGGTATCATCCGGGGACCTGACAGTTAAACTGGATTCTGTCGGAAAAGATGAGCTGGGACTGGTATCAGGAAGCATAAACTCGACCATAGACAGCATGAGGGGATTGATCTCCCATGCGGCGGGCACGGCCATGACCGTTATTGAATCAGCCAGAACGGTCACCAATACCACCAACCAGATAGCTACCGTATCCAACGAGATCGCGAAAACAGTCCAGCAGATAGCCGAAGGCTCTTCCACCCAGGCGTCCGATACCGAAAAGGGAACAATCAGGATGAAGGAACTTGCCCAGAAAATAAATACTGTCGCCGATCATACCAAGGCTATTGAAAACTACTCCAATGAAACAATCATGCTCACGAATGAAGGGCTGGAATCAGTCGAGGAACTGGAGAGCAAAGCAAAGGAAACTACAGAGATCGCAAGGACTATTAACACTAAGGCGAAGGCTCTCAATGTCCAGTCAAAATCAATAGACAAGATTGTAAAGGTGATTAATAATATTGCCGAGCAGACCAACCTGCTTGCGCTGAACGCAGCCATCGAGGCCGCAAGAGCCGGGGAAGCCGGGAGAGGCTTTGCCGTTGTTTCGGATGAAATCAGGAAGCTGGCCGAACAGTCGGCGTCTGCCACCAGGGAAATAGCAGCGATAGTAAAGGACACCCAGGCTCAGACGGAACAGGTTGCAGAAAGCGCCGAGGCTTCGGAGAGCATACTCATGCAGCACAATATAGCCGTGGAAAACACATTGGCCGTATTCAAGAAAATTTCTTCCTCCATGGCAAAGCTTAATGACAAGGTCAGTGAAATAGCTAAAAGCGTGGAAGAGATGGAGAAATACAAGGAAAGTACGCTGTCAACCATGTATAACATAACGGCGGTATCCGAGGAAATAGCCGCTTCCACCGAAGAAGTATCCGCATCGACCGAGGAACAGCTAAGCGCCATCGAGGAGCTTGCTTCGTACGCAAGGCACCTTGATGATACAGCCCAGAACCTCCATGAATCCATAAAGATGTTCAAGATCTGATAATACAGGCTTGTAAACACGAATCGGAAACAAGACATAAAGATTTTCAGGAGAAATCAGAAAGAGGCTCAGCATTTCGAGCCTTTTTTTGTACTTTTTGCTTGGGAAAAGACTATATATAGCAGTAGGATCATTCACGGCAGACGGGTTATATGAAAAGATTTCTTGCTGCTATATTGATGTCGACATTACCTCTTAACATACTGACATTATATACAGGAGGATATTTTCTGCCGGCTGAAACAACCGCATCACAGGTCCAGGAAGACGAACAGGCCGTTCAGACGGAAGAACAGCCTGAACTGCTTGGAGAGCAGGCTGAAGAGGAGGTTCCTGAAACAGAA
>DUSJ01000038.1 GCA_012842645.1 Clostridiaceae bacterium
GCTTGACAGGGCCGGCGCCAGCGTGGGGGCATCTGATGAAGTCATGCTCCTGCTAAAACACATGGTGGTGAGCCATCATTACGAGGCTGAATTTGGAAGCCCAAAAAAACCGCTGTTTCTTGAAGCGGAACTGCTGCATCATATCGATATGATTGACGCCAGGGTGTTCGACTACCAGAACGCCACCAGGAATATAGAAGCCGGCCAGTTCTCGGAGCCGGTCTGGTCCCTTGACAGGAGAAGCGTATACAAGGTGGGACTGCCTGAATAATAAGATACTGAGGAAGAAAACTGGAGGATCGCATATGATTAAAAATTACATACTGGATACCAGTGTAATAATTCACGATCCGTACTGCTTTTACAATTTTGAGGACAATAATGTCATCATTCCCATCGTTGCCATTGAAGAACTGGACGATGTAAAGAAACGTGAAGGCATGGTAGGCTATCATGCAAGGATAGCCGCAAGGGAACTGAACAACCTTAGGGAAAAAGGCAATCTGGCCGAAGGCATCAGGACCGGGAATGGCGGAATCATTCGCATCGAGCTGGATCATATGGATATGGCCTGCATTCCGGCCGGGATCGATACCAATAAAAATGACACCAGGATACTTGCCATGGCCAGGAACCTTAAGGATGCCATTAAGGACATACCTACCATCCTGGTTACGAAAGACGTGTATATGGCCATAAAGGCCGATTCTTTCGGCATAGAGGCCCAGGACTACACCAACGACAAGATCAAGAGCGACGAACTGTATACGGGAATCTGCTATGCTTATGCATCTTCAGACAGAATGAACCTGATTTTCAAGGGCGGCCTTCCGGCAGAGGAACTGGAACTGGAAGAACCCCTGATGCCTAACCAGTTCCTGCATCTTACCAGTGTCGATGACGACAACCATAAAGTTATAGGCCGGTATGACGGGAAGAACATAGTGCCCCTGAAATATGCCAAAAGCAGCGCCTGGGGTCTGACGCCCATCAACATGGAGCAAAAAATGGCATTTGAGCTTCTCATGGACAAGGATATCTCCTTTGTTACCATTACGGGAGGGGCCGGCTCGGGGAAAACGATCCTTGCCACCGCAGTAGCCCTTGAGAAGGTAATCGAACAGGGGGAGTACGGAAAGATAGTTTTTGTCAGGCCTACTGTGGCCGCCGGCAACGATATCGGTTTTCTTCCCGGTACGGAGGAAGAAAAACTCAGACCCTGGATGGGCAGTTTTTATGATGCTATTGAGAACCTGATGAACTTCAGGGCAAGTGCTAAGGATGAATCTCAAAAGTATGGCCGCCGCGGCGAAAAGCCCGAATTTACGGTGGATCATTTTATCGAGACATTCAGGGCGCGCGGGGTGATCGAAACAAAAACATTTACATATATGAGAGGCCGTACTTTGAGCAATGCCATGGTTATCGTGGACGAAGCTCAGGAATTGACTCCCCACCTGGCTAAACTCATGCTCACAAGAGCCGGTTTCGGATCCAAGTTCGTATTTATCGGGGACCCCACCGACAACCAGATAGATAACGTCCTTGTAGATGCGAAGAGCAACGGGCTCGTGTATACTGTTGAAAAGATGAAGCAATTCGATATAACCGGGCATGTTACGCTCAGGCAGGTGGAAAGAAGTCCGCTGGCCGGTATTGCCGAGCGAAATATGTAATATTGTTGCATGCAGGCATTAATGATATACTTATATGCATATGAGATACAAGGGATGATATATGAGAGACAGTTTAGCCTGTATATTGTTTGGAGCTGAACTGGGAATCTCCTGATTCCGATCCCTGAATACAGACAGAAATTGCCTGAATGATTTTTTTCGCTTCATGTTTACGGAAAGAGAGCAGAAAGGAAGAGCGGTTATGGTTAATGTTGTCAAAGTCGAAAACGCTAAACAGCTTGATTCGTTTATTAAGTTTCCTTTTGAGCTTTACAAGGACAGTCCTTACTGGGTGCCTCCATTGATATCGGATGAAAAATTTACCCTTGATAAAAACAGAAACCCGGCTTTTGAGTACAGCGAAGCCGAGCTTTGGCTGGCTTACAAGGACGGCAAAATCGCGGGAAGGATAGCAGGAATCATAAACCACAGCTATATCAAAAAATGGGGAAACCGCTATGCCCGTTTTGGCTGGGTCGATTTCATCGACGATCCGGAGGTCTCGAAATCCCTTTTTAAAACCGTTGAAGCCTGGGCCAGGGAAAAAGGCATGGAAGGAGTGCACGGCCCGCTGGGATTCTGCGATCTGGATAAACAGGGAATGCTCGTCGAGGGCTTTGAAGAGATGGGCACTTTTATTTCCATATATAATTATCCTTATTATAAAGAACATTTGGAAGCCATGGGCTATGTGAAGGATGCCGGATGGATCGAGATGGAAATAACCATTCCGAAGGAGGATGATCTTAAAAAGATATCGGCGCTGGCACAAAAAGCCAAGGAGAAATACGGTCTTAGCGTAATTCCGTTTAAAAAGCCAAAAGATGTACTTCCATATGCCAAGGACGTGTTCGACCTGATTAACAGGGGCTACGAACACCTGTACGGTGTCGTTCCTCTAACCGACAAGCAGATTGATTGCTATGTAAAACAATATTTCTCGTTCCTGAATGTAGACTATATATGTATAATCAAGGACAACGAAGGAAATGTCGCAGGATTCGGAATAAGCATGCCATCACTGTCCATTGCGGCTAGAAAGAGTAAAGGCCGCCTGCTGCCTGCCGGATTCTTGCATTTCCTCAAAGCCATAAAGAAAAATGACACCCTCGACCTGTATCTTGTTGCCATAAGACCTGAGCTGCGTACCAAGGGTGTTCCTTATGTGCTGCTGGACGAGATTACAAAATCGGCTGTTAAAAATGGCATTGTGCGGGCAATAGCTTCGCCTGAGCTGGAAACGA
>DUSJ01000039.1 GCA_012842645.1 Clostridiaceae bacterium
AAGCCAATAGACAGGCTTGCCAAGGCTGCCGCCGAAGCAGCGGTCAAAATTGTTAAGGGTGAGGATCTGGGAATAGAGGAAACCATTTTTGACGGAACATATCAGGTGCCTTATCGTAAGCTGGAACCCATTCCGGTAACTAAGGAAAACATGATAGACACCATAATCAAAGACAGCTTTCATCGCCTGGAGGATATTTTTATCAATGTACCAAAGGATCAATGGCCAAAGATTGATTAGCCTGAAATGATTATGATAGCAATATTTTATTATGGAAGAATGCAAAATATCAGGAAAATTTTAACCTTAAAAATCTCCATGTATAATCGGGGAAATAACACATTGGTTTAAAATTGCCAGCATTTTCATAATTATCTCAAGGGATTATAAACATGCCTTCATTTACAATTAATATAGGTGCAAGGCCTTAAAAATTGGAATGGAGGAATGGTAATGAAAAGGAAACTGTCATTGTTTCTTGTTTTGGCTCTCTTGGTAGGTATGTTCGCATTGACCGGCTGCGGCCAGGGCTCAAGCAAGCTCATCGGTGTTGCAATGCCGACACAGTCGCTGCAAAGATGGAACCAGGATGGCGCTAACGTCAAGAAAATGCTGGAAGAAAAAGGTTACCAGGTAGATCTCCAGTATGCCAACAACGACGTTAACCTTCAGATCCAGCAGATCGAAAACATGATCACCAAGGGCTGTAAAGTTCTGGTTATCGCTGCAATCGACGGATCGTCTCTTACCGATGTTCTTAAGAAAGCAGCAGATGCCAAGGTCAAAGTTATCGCTTACGACCGTCTTATCATGCAGACACCTAATGTAGACTATTATGCTACTTTCGATAACTTCAAGGTCGGTGTTCTCCAGGGTACATACATTGAAGAGGCCCTTGGACTGAAGGAAGGAAAAGGCCCGTACAATATTGAGCTGTTTGCCGGATCTCCCGATGACAACAACGCATACTTCTTCAATGACGGTGCTATGAGCATCCTTCAGAAGTACATTGACAATGGTCAGCTCGTTGTTCCCAGCGGACAGACCGAATTCAACAAGATAGCTATACAGGCCTGGGAGTCGGCCAAGGCACAGGCCAGGATGGACAACCTGATTACGGCGAACTATGCTGGCGGAAAGAAACTGGATGCTGTCCTGTCTCCCAACGACAGCCTGGCCATCGGTATTGTAGCTTCCCTGCAGAACAATGGCTATGGCACACCTGACAAACCTTTCCCCATCCTGACCGGTCAGGACTGTGACAAGGCCAATGTTAAGGCTATAATCGAAGGCAAGCAGTCCATGTCTGTCTTCAAAGACACCAGGACACTTGCGGCAAAGGTTGTTGAGATGGTCGACGCTCTGCTCCAGGGCAAAGAAGCTCCTGTCAACGACACCACGACCTATAACAATGGCGTGAAAGTTGTTCCTTCATACCTCTGTGAACCAGTCTTCGCAGACAAGAACAACTACAAGCAACTCCTTATCGACAGCGGATATTACACTGAGGACGATATTAAATAGCTGATTTTCCGGACACCTACCCCCAAGGTGTCCGGTTTGGAGACGGCAAGACTCCGGTTTTGCCGTCTCCAAACCGGTTCTTATTAATAAATGACAAGGTTCCCGGACCCTGCCTGATCTTCTGTAAGCTGGCAGGGGTGTGGTTCTGTTTTGTAATGGGCTGAAAAGTAGCCCATTATCCTATAAGAAGTCAAACAAAGGAACAGGGGGATGAAATCTTGGGAACAATCCTTGAGATGCGAAATATCACAAAGGTATTTCCCGGTGTTAAGGCCCTTGACAATGTTAATTTCAAGGTGGAAGCCGGCGAGATCCATGCCCTGGTCGGTGAGAACGGAGCAGGCAAATCAACCCTTATGAATGTCCTTAGCGGAATATATCCATACGGCACTTATAGCGGCGAAATCATATTTGAGGGGAAAGTATGCTGCTTCGGAAGTGTCAGGGACAGCGAAAGAGTAGGCATTGTTATAATCCATCAGGAACTTGCCCTTGAACCCTACATGTCCATCGGGGAAAACCTGTTTTTGGGAAATGAGCGGCAGAAGAACGGATTTATCAACTGGAACAAAACCCATCTGGAAGCCAGGGAATTGCTAAAAAGAGTAAAATTGAATGAAAACTCCCAAACCCTGGTTAAAGATATTGGCGTTGGCAAACAGCAACTGGTTGAAATCGCCAAGGCACTGGCCAAAAAGGTAAAACTTCTGATACTGGATGAACCGACAGCTGCCCTGAACGAGGAAGATTCCAACAATCTTCTGAACCTTATTCTGGAACTTAAAAGAGATGGAATAACATGTATCCTTATCTCCCACAAGCTTAATGAAGTATTGAAGGTGGCGGATTCCATCACTATTTTAAGGGACGGCGCAGCCATTGAAACTCTCAAGGTTGGCGTTGATGACATAAATGAAGACAGGATAATCAAGGGCATGGTCGGAAGAACCATGGTCAACCGTTTCCCGAAGCGGGAACCAAAAATCGGGGACGTGGTTTTTGAGGTCAGGAACTGGAATGTATACCATCCGCTGATTCATGACAGGAGAGTTATCAAAGACGTCAGCATCAAGGTTCGAAAGGGAGAAATCGTTGGCATATCCGGACTTATGGGAGCCGGCAGGACAGAATTTGCCATGAGCATTTTCGGGAAATCCTACGGCAGCCGGATATCCGGCCAGATCTTCAAAAACGGTAAGCCGGTTGAATTCAATACTGTCCGCCAGGCAATAGATAACGGTGTTTCCTATCTCACTGAGGACCGGAAAACAGCAGGACTTATCCTGATCGACGACATCAGGCACAATATCACGCTGCCCAGCCTGAAAAAGGTCAGCAAGAGAAGATGGTTCATTAATGAAAACAAGGAGATCAAGGTTGCGGAAGAATACCGGTCCAAGCTGGCCATCAAGTCTTCCAGCATCCTTCAGAAAACAGGCAATCTTTCCGGTGGAAACCAGCAGAAGGTGGTCCTGAGCAAATGGATCTTTTCCCACCCGGATGTGCTGATACTTGATGAACCCACCCGGGGAATAGATGTAGGAGCCAAGTATGAGATATACACCATTATCAATCAACTGGCCGATGAAGGGAAATCCATCATTTTCATCTCGTCGGAACTTCCCGAGATCCTTGGGCTGT
>DUSJ01000040.1 GCA_012842645.1 Clostridiaceae bacterium
CCGGCATGCCCTGGGGTTTTGAAACGATCAGGATATAATCATCATCGTAAATTACCTGTGGCGTACCCTTCCCTTGCTCCTCTGCAGCGCCGTCGGACAGGTATTCTTCGGGAATGAACACCTGCACTTTGTCTCCCTGCGAAAGCAGGTATGATTCTTTTACCCGCTTTCCGTTGACCCGTACGCTTCTTTTCCTGAAAGCTTTATAAATCACCGAAGCGTTCACGTTCGGGATCATATCGAAAAGGAAAGAGTCGATCCTTTTCCTGTCATATGGCAATGTCACTGAAAATTCTCTCATACCGATACCCCGGTCATTCTGTTATCTCAGCGGTGGGAGCGGTTCCCCGCCTTATCTTTCTAGGATACATCTGGTATACGCTTCTGTGGAGTTTTTCTTCCCTTATAAGAATATCTCCGTTATAAACCCTGATATATGTATCGACAACGTACCCCTCCATGCCGTTTTCCTCCACAATGGCGGTACCCTGGGGCATTGTGCTGTCATCAACATACTGGACCTCAATGGGAATGGTGCTTATGGTCCTGGTCGCAAGTTCCACTTTCCTGCCCGGATAATCGTTCGTCGAAATTATTTTTATATTCAGGCTGTTATTGGGCGATACAACCGCGCTTATGCGCAGGGGATGGCCGGTAGTATTTTTGAAGACCAGGTCAGCATACCCGTAGGAAACGGCCGCGTCATGACCTAACGGCACATAACCTACGGTAAACATATGGTTATGCCTTTCAAGAACCTCAAGGTCTGCTCTTAAAACCGCATTGTACAGCGTTGTTGATACCTGGCAGACACCGCCGCCGGTACCGTCCGTGATGCGTCCTGCCACAAAAATATGAGCTGTCCTGTATCCCTTGGCAGCCGTTCGGGGACCAACCACATCGTTGAAGGAGAAAACTTCCCCGGGCATGAGTATGGTACCGTCAATGCTTTTGGCTGCAAGGCCTATGTTGATGCTTCGGTTGTAGTTGTTTTCGCCTGTTGTTTTAAAGTATGTGGTGTAGGAGGATAGGGTATCCCTGAAAAGCTGTGATCTAAGCTTGTCTTCCGTTATCGCGGGAGCGATGAATTCTACCGGAAGGACGATTTCTTCGTAATCATCATTGTCGCGGCTTTCCACGTACGAGACGACGTCCATCAGCTTTGAGCGGTCCAGCCTGAGTCCTGCCTGGTGAGGTATTATTTCATACTCCGTTCTTGACAATTTTACAAACTCGGCATCCACAGGGTCCCTGTTCAGCGTCGCCAGCGTAGTTTCGATGTCGATGGGAGGAGGCGGCATTTTCAGGATGGGGATTTCAACAGACGAAAAGTCAAGGGTTTGTATCCTTTTGATTATTTCCTTCCTAAGCTGTTCCCTGTCTGCCTGCTGCCCCGGGATCCCGGTGCATAGGATTGCCTGGTCGTCTGTTACTACTATGTTTGATGGTATGACTTCCCTGAAAACATCTCTGCAAACGTCGTCAAGGAGTTCGTCAAACTTGTCGGACCCGAAATCGACTTTCATGTCAGTTGATACAGGGTTATTTCTCAATTTGAGTATCTCAATGAGCCGGTCAAGGTAAGAGCCTTTCCTGCCCATCGAATAGGCATTATCTGCCATGGCGGATATATTGATCCTGAGATCCAGGTCGGAGGCATATACTGTCCTGCTGTATCCGGGGATATGCAGGTCAATCCTGAAATTGCTCAATACTGCTGACAGATCGTTTTCAAGAAGGGCCAGGAGCTCTTCCCTGGTAAGACCCTGGACATCGGTCCCCAGGACCTGCACTCCCTTATATATGGTATTCGAGTTAAGAACAGCAGAGAGGCAGGCTATCGCAGCGACAGCCAGAATGATCAGAAATGCCGATATGCAAATCAGGAAGATTTTTTTGCGGCTGACAGAGGAGTTCTTATTATGATGAACAGCATCCATATCGTACCCGAATACTCCTTGTATAATTTGCCCGTAATTATTATCTCAACTTTTATTACGACTGGCAATATAACAGCTTACGCGCCGGAACCATAGGCCATTTATTCCCTGCTATGTTATACTAATGATATATTATATTCACAAATGCCTTACAACAGGTAAGCAAAAATGTCCTGCATACCATGGGAGGTTTTGGGTCATGGGTTTGTTCAGGAAAAAACAGTTGCCGAACTTATCATCCAGGAAAAAGGGCAGAAGAAGAGCGTCTTTTATTGAGTTAGATCCTTCGATCCTCAGGAAAAACGATATAACCCGTCTTACCATAGACGAAAGGTGGACGAAACTTTTTGTCAACATAAAGATGACGCCGGAAATCGAAAAGGCTGAAAAGGAAATGAACGAGCTTATCAAGGAAGAGGCCATGCTGAAAAAAGAACAGGAAAGCCTTGAGCCACAGAAACGTAGGCTCATGAACGAAATACTGAACCTAACCAGGGATGCTTTCGAGAATAACAACGATGCGGCGAAGGACAGGCTGCAGGAGTGTAAAAAAAAGATAGAAAGGATTAACGCCCGAATCAACGAAATAACGGAGGACGTCGAGAAGATCAATGACAGGCTGAAAAAAGCCAATCTTGAGCTTCTGAACAACTCTGTCAATTACATATTCGCCACGCTCAAAAGTCAGAACGAAAAGGCCCTTAAGATCAAGAGCGAGCTGAAAGAGATCGAGAAAAGAAAGAATGAACTGATGACCGAGCTCGAAACAATCAAGGTCGACTGGACGCAATACGCCGTGGATCTCACCAACCTGATAGGAGCCGACCCGGTCAAACAATTCGAGGAAGCGTATAAACTGGAGGGATTGAAAGATGAAACTGTTGACGCCTCAGCAGATGAAAGCTATAGATGAGTCGGCAATAAATGATATCGGGATACCCGGGATCGTGCTGATGGAGAACGCAGCCATACAAACGGTCATGAAAGCGTCCCAGATGATCGGGGACAAAAAGAACCCCCGCGTAACCGTGGTTGCGGGTGCGGGCAACAACGGCGGCGACGCTTTTGCGGTAACGCGTCATCTCCTGGCGATGGGCTATGAGGTCTCGGTTTTCTGCATGACCGATACAGGGAACCTGAAAGGCGACGCTTATACCAATGTTAGGATCCTTCTGAACATGGGGATGGATATCCCGGTGATAGACGACGCTGCGGGCCTTGAAAGGCTGAAAAAATCATGCAGGGAAAGCGACCTGGTGATTGACGGGCTCCTGGGGACGGGGCTGAATCGCGATGTCGAAGGAATCATGTCCGAGGTCATGGATGTGATAAACAATAATGCTTCCCTGGTCCTGTCCATCGATATTGCTTCAGGGGTGGACGGCCTTACCGGCAAGGTCAGGGGAAACTGTATACGGGCCGATGCCACTGTGACCTTTTTTCTTCCCAAGCTTGGAATGGTACTGTATCCCGGCGCCGGGCGTATAGGTGAACTTACAGTAGCGGATATCGGGATACCCTATGCCCTGGCCGGGGACCTTGATACTCCAGTGCTGATGGAGAAGCATGATATCAGGGGTATGCTCCCGGTTCGGCCGATGGAAGGCCATAAAGGCACTTTCGGCAAACCGCTGATAATTGCTGGTTCCCGGGGAATGACAGGAGCCGCGTACTTAAGCGCCCTGGCAGCTTACAGGACCGGATCGGGCCTTGTTAAAATGATAGTTCCTGACGATTGCCTTGAGACCCTGTCCGTAATGCTTCCCGAGGCGGTCATTTCCGGTCTTCCCCGTCAACCTGACAGGGAAAGGGCATATGTTCTCGAAAGGCTGATATCGGAGGCTGACGCTGTCCTGATCGGTCCTGGGCTTTCAAGATCCAATGAGGCCATGCAGCTTTTAGAAGAGGTAGCGGAAAAATGCGACAAACCCATGGTTCTTGATGCCGATGCCCTGAACCTGATTTCCGGTAACAGGTCCCTGCTCGAGAAGCTCCGCTGCGAGGCTATTATAACGCCCCATCCCGCCGAGATGGCGAGATTGACAGGGTTATCGACCACTGGCGTACAGGATGACAGGATCGGCATAGCTAAAAGGTTTGCTGACGAGTTCGGCCTGACGGTGGTCCTGAAAGGCGCCGGGACGGTGATAGCTTCCAACGACGGAAGGACTGCCATAAATCCCACGGGTAACCATGGCATGGCTACAGCGGGCGCCGGCGACGTGCTGGCAGGGGTTATCGTCTCCCTGCTGGGCCAGGGTCTGCCACCTTATGAAGCGGCAGTGGCGGGCGTTTACCTCCACGGGC
>DUSJ01000041.1 GCA_012842645.1 Clostridiaceae bacterium
ACGAAGAGAATCTTATCATACCCGAAAACGACAGGATTATTGCCGTTGAATACCTGCCAGGCCAGTATGACCAAAGGGCCGATTCGGCAGCCCAGTGCATACAGATGATCATCCACGGCGAAAGGCCGGATATAAGGGTGGCAAAGATCATCATCCTTTCAGGGGATATTTCGGACGAGGAATACGAAAAGATCAAAAACCTTGTGATAAATCCCGTCGAAACCAGGTTTGCGTCTCTGGACAAGCCTAAAACGCTGAAAGAGGAATACCCGGTTCCGGAAGATGTGAAAAAGGTTGAAGGCTTCACAGAAATGCAGCCTGACCAGGTAAAGAGCCTCCATGGCGAGATGTCCTTCGCCATGTCCCTGGATGATCTGCTCTTCTGCCAGGAGTATTTCAGGGATGTCGAGAAGCGGGACCCCACCGTTACCGAGCTTCGCATGATCGACACGTACTGGTCGGACCATTGCCGCCATACCACGTTCCTGACAAGGATAGAAGATGTCGATTTCGGAGACGATCCTGTTTCGGCCAGGATCAGGGATGTCTACGGAAAATATCTTGATGTAAGAAAAAAGATCTATGCGGATAAAAGTAAGGATATATGCCTTATGGACATCGCCACGCTGGCCATGAAATATCTTAAGTCCACCGGCGATCTCGATAACCTTGACGAATCGGAAGAAATCAATGCCTGCAGCATAGTCGTCAATGCCATAATAGACGGCAGGGCCGAAGAGTGGCTGGTCATGTTCAAGAATGAGACCCACAACCATCCCACTGAAATTGAACCTTTCGGCGGTGCGGCCACATGCCTTGGAGGAGCCATAAGGGATCCCCTTTCCGGGCGCTCCTACGTATACCAGGCCATGCGTGTTACCGGTTCCGGCGATCCAAGGACGCCCCTTTCAGAGACCCTTCCCGGAAAACTGCCGCAGAGGGTGATAACTACCAGGGCTGCTCACGGATACAGTTCGTATGGCAATCAGATCGGTCTTGCCACTGGCATGGTAGCCGAGATCTACCATGATGACTATGTGGCCAAGAGGATGGAAATAGGCGCTGTAGTGGGAGCGGCTCCCCGAAGCAGCGTGATAAGGAAGACTCCCGAGCCCGGGGATATCGTGATCCTGCTGGGTGGGCGTACCGGGCGCGACGGCTGCGGAGGCGCCACCGGATCTTCAAAGGAGCACACCGAGGAGTCTCTCTATAAATGCGGAGCCGAGGTGCAGAAGGGAAATCCGCCCACCGAGAGAAAGATCCAGCGCCTGTTCAGGAAGCCTGCCGTTGCAAGAATGATAAAGAAATGCAACGACTTTGGCGCAGGCGGAGTGTCGGTGGCCATCGGGGAACTGGCTGACGGACTTGACATCAATCTTGACGCCATACCAAAAAAATACGAGGGCCTTGACGGAACCGAGCTGGCTATATCTGAATCCCAGGAAAGAATGGCCGTTGTGGTCTCCCCTGAGAACGTCAACAGGTTCATAGAAGAGGCCAGGAAAGAGAACCTTGAGGCTACGATGGTGGCCGTGGTTAACGATACGGGCCGCCTGAAGATGAGCTGGCGGGGAAAGACCATCGTTGACCTGAGCCGCGATTTTCTTGACACCAACGGAGTAAGACAGAACATATCAGTTAAAGTCAGGGGAGCGGATATATCAGGAAGCGTCCTTGGGAAGCTTCCCGCGGAAATAGAAGAACTGCGTGATAAGCCCCTTGAAGCATGGAAAAGAAACCTTCAGAGGCTGAATGTCTGCAGCCAGAAAGGTCTCGTGGAGCGGTTCGACAGTACCATCGGGGGCGGGACGGTCCAGATGCCTTTCGGCGGCAAACACCAGCTTACGCCTGCCGAGGGGATGATCGCCAAACTGCCCGTGGAAAACGGGAACACCACTACCGGTACCATAATGACCTATGGATACAATCCTGATATATCGAAATGGAGCCCGTTCCACGGAGCGGTTTATGCCATCGTGGAATCGCTGGCCAGGCTTGTTGCCATGGGAGGGAATTATAAAAAGGCAAGGCTGACCCTGCAGGAGTACTTCGAGAAACTGGGCGCCGATCCCGAAAAATGGGGCAAGCCTTTCTCAGCCCTCATGGGAGCGTTCCACACCCAGTATTCACTGAAAGTACCGGCCATAGGCGGAAAGGACAGCATGTCAGGCACATTTAAGGATATGAACGTGCCTCCTACCCTCGTATCCTTTGCGCTGGTTCCCACCGATGTGACCATCGCAGTCTCGCCCGAGTTCAAAA
>DUSJ01000006.1 GCA_012842645.1 Clostridiaceae bacterium
ATGAACTTCCTGCCTGCAACAAGGGTTAAACACAACAATAATGTCTCCCGGAAAGCCGCTCGCGTTATACAAATTATCATTTGGCAAACAACATGCCTTTGCTTACCCGGTCTTTTACCTCACTGCCCTTTATCAGTTCCAGAAGTTTAAGGGAGAACTCAAGGGCTGTTCCCGGACCTCTCGACGTAATAAAATTCCGGTCCACAACCACGTTTTCCTGCAATGTTACGGCACCTTCAAGATCTTCCTCGCACCCGGGATAACAGGTAGCTTTTACTCCCTTCAGCAATCCCATCTTTCCGGGTATCGTCGGGCCTGCACATATTGCGGCTATATATCCCTTCCGGTCATTATGCGCCGTCAGCAGCTTCTTCAGAGGTTCAGATGCATACAGGTTCCCGACACCTTTTCCGCCGCCGGGCAACACTATCATGTCTTCGGGCAGGACCTCGATTTTATCGATCGTCGTGTCAGCCACGACAGGGATATTCCTGGCGCTCAGGACCACGTTATCGTTCTTGACCGAAACCAGTACGGTCTCCACCCCTCCGCGCCTCAGGACGTCAATAACCGCTAAGGCCTCTATTTCCTCGAATCCGTCGGCAAACATAACGTATACCTTCATAACATCCCCTCCTTTTTTAAATTATTATAGCCTATAAGAATGAAACCTAAAAGACAGGCGGATAAAAAAGGGTTATTCTGCAGTCTTCTATTCCTGTCAATTTTGATGTATAATTGTATAGGTTAGTTTTTTCTTCACGGGACAGGCTAAAAAATCAAAGGAGTGGATCATATGAGCCCGGCTATCAAGCACAGGCATTTTACCGCGATAGTTAAGTTCATCATGCTGATATGCCTGTCGATTCTAACTGTTTATGCCTTGTTTAAAGGTAATTTTATCGTAAGAGGCGTCGTTTGCTTCTTTGTTATATCATCAGGGCTGTATTATTTCCGGAGACGCCGGAATGCGAAGGCCACGGAATATGACGAAGTAGGATACTGGAGCGGTCTTGACGATTTTGAACTTGGAATAGACTATCATTGCTTCCATGACCTCGGATTATCGGATGATGAGGATTTCGATCTGTTTTCAGACGACTTCTATGACAGCAGCCCTGTTTGATTAATGGAACATGTACATAAAAAAGAGAGCCGTAAAGGCTCTCTTTTTTGATTTTAACTTCCTGAAAATTATTTGATTTCGACCACTGCGCCGACTTCCTTGAACTTCTCGGCAATAGCATTTGCCTCTTCCTTGGAAAGGCCTTCCTTGATGGTGCTGGGAACGTTCTCTGTAACGTCCTTTGCTTCCTTGAGGCCCAGGTTGGTAACTTCACGTACAACCTTGATAACCTTGATCTTCTCAGGTCCGGTCTCCTTGAGGACGACTGTGAACTCTGTCTGCTCTTCGGCAGGAGCTGCTGCGGCTGCTCCACCGGCAACAGGGCCGGCTGCTACAGCCACGGGAGCTGCGGATACTCCGAATTCTTCTTCAATAGCCTTTACAAGGTCTTTAAGCTCAAGAATAGTTAAAGATTTGATCTCTTCAATGAACTTTGCAATTTTTTCACTCATTTTTATATCCTCCATTACAATAAATTTTCGATTTTCAATTCAAATCAGGCATTGGCTGCCTGTTCCTGCTTCTCGGCAAGAGCGTTGAGAGCAACGGCAAGACCATAAAGTCCGCTCTGCAGGCTTCCGATAAGTCTTGCAAGAAGTTCCTCTTTAGAAGGCGTTGCAGCAAGTTCTTTCACGCCATTGAGGTCGATAATGTTGCCTTCGACCACGCCGCCCTTAATCTCAAGTTTCTCATAGTCTTTCGAATACTTCACCAGGACTTTGGACGGGGCAACGGGATCATTGCTGATAGCAATGGCGGTAGGACCAGTAAGGTATTTTTCAAGTCCTGCCAGTTCACTATCCTTTATCGCGAAGCTGATGATTGAGTTCTTTATGACCCTGTACTCAACATTGGCCTCACGAAGAGCTTTCCTGAGCTTGGTATCCTGTTCAACCGTAAGTCCCCTGTAATCGGTAAGGACTATTGACTTGGCTTCTTTCAGCTTCTTCGCCAGTTCCTTAACTTTTGCCTTTTTTTGTTCAAGAAGCTTTTCACTGGGCATTTTCGCGCACCTCCTTAAATGTAATAAAAAACCCTTTCATAATCCGACCATAGACTATGAAAGGGTGTTGGCACCTTTCAGATTAACCTTGATTAACCTCGGCAGGATGATCTACGTTACATCCCGTGTAAGGGATTCCTGCTGTCTACGGCCAGATATTCAATTTGCTTATAATTGTCACATGGGCTATTTTACAGTATCGGCTATTATTAGTCAAGAACTTTCTGCTGGTTTATCTTGATACCGGGGCCCATTGTCGAAGTAACCGTTACGCTCCTGAGGTACTGGCCCTTTGCAGCTGCAGGCTTTGCCTTTATGACAGCCTCAAGAAGTGTACGGAAGTTGTCAAGCAGTTTCTGTGTCCCGAAAGATACCTTGCCGATGGGGCAATGGATTATGTTTGTCTTGTCGAGACGGTACTCAATTTTACCTGCCTTGATGTCGGCTATAGCCTTGGCTATATCCATGGTGACCGTTCCGGCCTTGGGGTTTGGCATAAGTCCCTTGGGACCAAGTATACGACCCAGACGTCCTACAACACCCATCATGTCAGGGGTAGCGACAACCGCGTCAAACTCGAACCAGTTCTCTTTCTGGATCTTGTTTACAAGATCCTCAGCGCCTACATAATCAGCGCCGTTCTGTTCAGCTTCGGTAGCTTTTTCGCCCTTGGCGAAAACGAGTACCCTCACGGTTTTACCTGTACCATGGGGCAGAACCACTGCGCCTCTTACCTGCTGGTCAGCGTGACGGGAGTCAACGCCAAGCTTTATATGGACTTCAACTGTCTCGTCGAACTTGGCAGGCGCGGTTTTCTGAACAAGCTCCAATGCTTCTGCCGGTTCGTACAGTTTTGTTCTGTCTACGAGCTTAAGGCTCTCAAGATACTTCTTTCCTCTTTTCATTCATATCACTCCTTTGTGGTAAAACATCAGCGGGATATCTCCCTCCCACATAATCGGGCTTTTAGTCAACAACTACTACGCCCATGCTCCTTGCGGTACCGGCGATCATGCTCATGGCAGCTTCGATGCTTGCCGCGTTAAGATCTACCATTTTCATTTCAGCAATCTTTCTTATTTCTTCCTTTGAGATTTTAGCCACCTTTTCCCTGTTGGGCGCCGGTGATCCGCTTTCTATCTTGCATGCCTTCTTTATGAGGACGGCTGCAGGCGGAGTCTTCGTGATAAAGGAAAATGAACGATCGCTGTAAACCGTTAATACGACCGGAATAACCAACCCGGCATCCTTTGCCGTTCTTTCATTGAACTCCTTGCAGAATCCCATGATATTTACGCCATACTGGCCAAGGGCTGGTCCAACCGGTGGAGCAGGAGTCGCTTTCCCTGCGGGGAGCTGCAACTTTACGTAGCCCATTACTTTTTTTGCCATTATAATCCACCTCCCAGTTTTTTCCCCTGACAATCGGTCAGGAACCTATTTCAAACCAATCATTAAAATTGGCAGAAACCTTTTATAGTTTTACAATCTGAACAAAATCCAGTTCGACAGGGGTCTCCCTTCCGAACATGGAAACCCTGACTCGAACTTTCTTCTTGTCAAGGCTGATCTCTTCAACAGTGCCAATGAAATTTTCGAGGGGACCGTCAATAATGCGGACACTGTCGCCTACTTCGTAATCCACGACGGTCTCGAACTGTTCAACGCCCATCATCCTTACTTCTTCATCGGACAATGGAACAGGCTTGGACCCCGGGCCGACAAATCCGGTCACGCCGCGGGTATTTCTGACTACATACCATGATTCATCGGTCATTACCATCTTAACAAGAACATATCCCGGGAATACCTTTTTCAATGTGGCCTTCTTTTTGCCGTCCTTAATCTCTATCTGCTCTTCCATCGGAACGACCACATCAAGGATATAGTCCTGCATTTTCCTGTTTTCAACTATCTTTTCTATATTGGCCTTCACCTTATTCTCGTAACCGGAATAAGTGTGCACGACATACCATTTTGCTTCCTCTGTCATACCTGTTCAAGCGGAAAAGTATTTCCGCCCTCCTTTTTGACTTACTTCTGACCGAAAACAAGACCAAACAATGCGTTCAGTCCGGTATCCGCAGCCCAGATAATTATGCCGATCATCAGGCATGCAATTAATACAGTCAGGGTGTTGTTCACAAGTTGCTGTCTTGTTGGCCAAATTACCTTTTTTATTTCCATGCGGACTTCCTTGATGAACCTGCCCGCACGCTGTCCCAGTTTTTCCTTTTTCTCAGTCATTTCGACAACTCCCCGCTTTTTATTGATTAAGAGGCAACTTACTTGGTCTCCTTATGGACTGTGTGTTTGCGGCAGAACCTGCAGTACTTGTTCATTTCAAGCCTGTCAGGATCATTCTTCTTGTTTTTGGTTGTATCGTAATTTCTCTGCTTGCACTCGCTGCAAGCCAATGTGATTCTGACTCTCATTTCAAACACTCCCATGCCAATAGCTTGAATTTTCGCATAAAAAAAAACGCTCGCAAAGCAATAAAAATGATATCATACAGGCAATTTAAAGTCAAGTATTACAACAAAAAAACCAAAATACAGTCAGTTACTGCAAGAAATATTCGCGGCAATAGCCTGCAGCGATTTATCTCTCCTTGAATCCATCCGTGATTCAAGTCGCGACCGCTTCGCTGTCGCAGCGATGCTTAAATCGCATGCAGGCACGCCGCTCATCCTTTTATTTATGCCTGTTTCAGCATCTTCCTCTGTTTTCTCTCCTTCCACATCAGCCAGAGCGGAGACGCAATGAACACGGTCGAGTAAACACCGGTAACTGTTCCAATCAGCAGTGAAAAGCTGAAGTTAATCAAAGAATTGATATTGCTGGTTACCGAGAATATCAGAAGTACAACTATACATATTAACGTGGTTATCATGTTATTGATCGACCGTGAAATGGACTGATGGATACTTAAATTGACAATGCTGCCCAAATCGGCCTTCTGCATCATCCTGGCATTCTCGCGGATCCTGTCGTAAATAATAACGGTATCGTTTATCGAATAACCGATAATCGTAAGGACCGCAGCGATGAAAATATCATTCAGCGGCAAACCGAATGCAATATATACCCCGAACATGACCCCGACGTCATGGAGAAGGGCAAGTATCGCGCATACCGCGGCAGAAAAACCGCTCAATATGCTGAATCTCCACGTGACATACAGCATTATCAGCAAAGCGGAAAGCCCGACCGCCAGGACACTCATTATAAGCGCTTCCGTGCCCACTGACGGAGTTATGTTTACGTTCTCGTTATTAGGGCTGTTCAAGATTACTTTGAAATTGACGGCAAGAACTTCCTTTACTTTTGCTTCTTCTTCCTCTGTCAGGGGTTCATCGCCGGTTATGTCAAGCCTGAGCATTCTTATCTTTTCATTTTCGCCGCCATAGGTCTCCATTACGCTGGCATTGACCTCCCGGCCGGTTTCAGCTCTTATCAGGTCAGCTGCCCTGTTGGGATCGACTTCTTCAACAGTCTCTATCATAAGTCTTGATCCGCCCTTGAAGTAAACATCCAGGGTCGCGCCTTTTATGGCCAGCATTATTCCAAAAAATACGAACAGCAGGAGGCTGAAAGCAAAGGCATATCTCCTGTTCTTTACGAAATCGTATCTCTTCCTGTCTTTTGCTTCAGCATTCTCATCCGGCGCAGTCTCTTTCACGCCGAACAGCCACTTGTTGTTCCTTGCAAAACCGAATGCCGAAATGCCCTGGAGCATCATCTTGGAAGCGGTAATGGCTGAGAAAAAGCTGAACAGGGTGCCGAAGAACAATGTTACGCCAAAGCCTTTCACCGAGCTTGAACCGAGAGCGTACAGGATTATTGCGGTAATGATCGTAGTGACGTTGGAATCCAGTATAGCCACAAACGCCCGCTTAAATCCTGTGTCGATCGCTGATCTCAGGGTCTTGCCTCCCCTTAGTTCCTCCTTTATCCTTTCAAAGATAACTATGTTGCCATCTATGCTCATGCCGATGGAGAGTATGATACCACCGATACCGGGCAATGTCACCGATATGTTGAAATTCGAAAGTACCAGTATCTGGAGCGCGATCAGTCCGGACAAAGCCACTGAGGCAACAATGCCCGGAAGCCTGTAATACAGGATCATATAAGCGCATACGAGTATGAATGAGATGATTCCGGCTTTTATCGCCACTTCGAGAGCGCCCTGCCCAAGCTGGGCGCTTATGGCGTCTACCTTTACAGGTACGAGTTTTGCAGGCAGCGCACCGAAACGTATCTTGTCCGCCAGGTCCTTTGCCTCTTCAAAGGTAAACGATCCGGTAATGGTTGCTTCGTTGGAAGTAATATACTCATCCACGACCGGGGCAGAAATGCATTCTTCATCGATAAAAATGGCTATTTGCTTTCCCAGGTTATCCCGGGTGGCTTTTGAGAAAGCTTCCACGCCCGACGGCTTCAGCTGGAGTATTACCATGTGTTTCCCGTCCGCATATACAGCCTGTGCCGTTTTGACATCCTCTCCCGTTATAACTATCCTGCCTGAAGGTTTAATTTCGTCAGGTTTTTTATAATAACCACCATTATCATAATCAACTTCCTGGAATGTCAGCCTCCCGACACTGCCCAGTTCCTTTATTGCTTCCCTCGGATTAAATTCCGTTTCGTTGGCTGCCCAGGGAATATCGATGACCAGGCGCTTGTTTGTATAATCGATATTGATGCTTTTGTCATATATGCCTTTAGCGTCAAGCCTTTTCTCTATAATATCCTTTGATACCGACAAATCAGCGTCGATATCGCGTCCTTCAGTCCCTTCCGGATACTCCGGCTCCAGGATGGCGCTGATTCCGCCCCGGATATCGATACCGGTACGTATATCGTTCACGCCCTTGATGATCCTGACATTTTCAGGTCCAAGCCCTGTATAGGCAACAATACATATGGCCAGGATTACCAGAAAAGAAATATAAAACTTCATAATCCTTTTGTCGTTCATATGGAGTTTCCTCCTCCTTCATATCTTCTTCCTCGGTTGTCCCATCAATTATACGGTCATCTTCATTTATGAGTCAACAGCAGGAGCCGCTTTCCTTCGCCTTAATCCACAGCGCGCATTCAACCCTTTTCTTCTCAAGTTCGCATCCTATCCCGTAGGGCACTTTTATGTCACGGTTAAACTGCCATGCGTTGGCGGCGCATCCACCGCTGCAGTAGAACTTTGCCCAGCATGAATCGCACCTTGGCTTGGTATAAACATTGGTTTCAAGGAATATTTCCCTCACGGGATTACTGTTCAGCCCGTCAAAAACATTTCCCAGGAGGAACTCCTTATGGCCTACGAACTGATGGCACGGATACAATTCTCCTTCGGGAGTCACCGCCAGGTATTCGGTTCCGGAACCGCAGCCCCGCAGGCGCTTTGCTATACACGGACCTCCCTCGAGATCTATCATGAAATGAAAGAAATTGAACCATTTCCCGTTTTTTCTGCGCTCGACATATTCCTTTGCCAGGCGTTCGTATTCGCTGCAGACCTTCTCTAAGTCTTCTTCCCTTATGTCAAGTCCCGAGTCCCTGTTAGCCACTACCGGCTCCACAGAAACCTGTTCAAACCCCAAATCGGCCAGGTGGAGAACATCTTCGGCGAAATCAAGATTTTTCCGGGTGAACGTTCCCCGGATATAGTATTGCCGGTCTCCCCTCTCCTCGACCATTTTTTTGATATATGGCAGGATCCGGTCATAGCTGCCTGAGCCGTCAACGCGTTTTCTCACCGCATCGTTTACCTCTTTGCGGCCATCGAGGCTGAGGACGATATTATGCATGTTCTCGTTGATATACTTTCGCTTGTCCTCGTCGAGGATCATTGCGTTAGTAGTTATTGTGAACCTGAAGTTCTTGCCGGTTTCTTTCTCCCTTTCCCTGGCGTATTCGACCACGCCTTTGACCACGTCGAAATTCATCAGCGGTTCACCGCCAAAGAAATCCACTTCAAGATTTCTTCTGTTCCCCGAGTTTTCAATCAGGAAATCAATCGCCTTTTTCCCAACCTCAAGGCTCATCAGGGACCGCTGCCCCAGGTATTCGCCTGTACCGGCAAAGCAATAGCTGCACCGAAGATTGCAGTCATGGGCCACATGCAGGCACAGTGCCTTGACAACTGTTTTTTTCGTCCATTGGGGAATCATGCCGGAATAGGGATCCTCAGTAAAAAGCATGCTATTCTGCTTAAGATATTCGATTTCCTCTATGGCTTCATTTATCTCGGAATCGCTGTACCTGTCAAGGTTTTTCAGCTTGTCCCTGTTAAGGGTGCCATTGTCTTCATAACAGCATAAAACGTCATAAGCCACGTCGTCCAGTTCATGGACCGCTCCGCTAATGACATCCAGGACCATGTTGTCGCCATGGATCTTGAAAGCATGTATCATAAAAATCTCCTGAACGAAAATTAATCAATCACAGAACAAGTATGGCATACGCCATAC
>DUSJ01000464.1 GCA_012842645.1 Clostridiaceae bacterium
CCATAGTCTTTCATATCAATTCCCCCTCATGAGTTAATCTGCACAAACTCATCCAGCTAACTTATGTAAGTTGCACAAAAATGAGATTCGAGCTTGAATAGTGTTAGGAGTATTATATCAGATATATAACCCTGAATCAATTTTTTATACACCAAACACTTGAAATCAGGCAATTTCATTTATTTAACCCCGGATTCCTTTTCAAAACCTGAATAAATATCCGAGAACTCGATATGTACCCTTTGGACACCGTTATATGACGTTATGTGCCTGTATCCTTCCTGGGACTCATGGACCGATAAGAATACAGACTGGTCAAGAACCTTTATGGGAAGCATGACACAGAATTCGCTGCCCACATTTTCACGACTCTTAACGCTGATTTTGCCCCCATGGGCTTCAACAAACGCTTTTACAAGATATAACCCTAATCCGGTGCCTTCCTTGTTCCTTACCAGGTTCTCGTCCCTGTTGAAGATATCAAAAATCCTGTTCAGCTTACTTTCAGGGATGCCCACCCCTGTGTCTTTCACGGTAAGGAGCACATTGTCATTGTCTTTTGCAAGCATTACTTTTATTGTGCCATTTTTGTCAGTAAACTTGACCGCGTTGGATATAAGGTTCAGAAGGATCCTTTCTATCATGTCAGGATCGCAGGCGATTACCTGGCTTTCCAGGGATGATTCAAATACGAGGTTTATGCCCTTTGATTCGGCGTATTTTGTCACCGAGAGGGTGATCTCCCTGGCCAGTTCAACTATGTCATAATTGACAAGTTTCGCTTTGAGGTATCCGCTGTCATGACGGCAGATATCAAGCAGGTTGTTGATAAGTCTTAACATCCTGTAGCAATTCTGTCGGATCAGGTTTATCTGGAAAGGCACTTTCTTTTTATATTCTACGGTATCAAGGTTGTCTCTGTAAATGTCAATGAGCTGTACTGAGGAAAATATCACATTGAGAGGAGTCTTTATCTCATGGGACAGGCTCGCTATGGTCCCGGCTGTTCCCTTTCCCAGGTTTTCTATACTGTCGGCCATCCTGTCAAAATCCCGGGCAAGCAATCCTATTTCATCATTGCTTTTTATGTTGGTTCTTGCCGAATAGTCACCTTCCATAATCTTTTTGGCAGTATCCTGCAGGATCCCGACGGGCTTTGTTATATACCGCGAGAAAAAAATCATGGAAATTGATGTTATCAGCAGGATTGCGGCGAAAGTGATCAGTTCTTCAACTGCAATATGTTTATTAAAGACAGATATCGATATATCAGGAATGGCCAGACCCAGGGCTTCTGTATAATGATGTGCTCCCGGCATGAAAATTACTCTCAATGCAGCGACAGAGGTTATTATTGCATTAACCATGATTAATAGCTTTATTCTGATACTCGAAATCTTAGTCATACTTCCCTCCTTGGAGACAGAAAAGTAAGCAAGCTATCAAGCTACAGTAATATCATCTAGTAAATGCAATAATAGTCTTTGGGAGTATTATTATTATAAGCATATAATGTACCTGATATCAAATTATTTCTATTATTAGCCAAATTTCTATCAGGATCAGCTATTGGAAACAAAGAGAAGGAATGAGTATTTCCCACTCTCATTCCCTCTGAAATAAAAAATATACTTTTAAATTAATGGGATACGTTTGTGTGTAAGGATATTATTCCGCTACTCTTGCTGAAACGTTCACCCGGATATTTCCTCTTGTGGCATTGGAGTATGGGCATACATAATGTGCTTCCTGTACCAGTTTATCCGCTTCTTCCTGCGAAACCCCTGAAATAATGCCCGTTATGTCTGCCGTAAGCTCGAATCCGCCGCTTTCATTTTTGCCTATCCCGACCGTCACTTCGACAGCAGGTGTCGGAATTGGCAGCTTCTTTTCCCTTATTACATGCTGCAAAGCGCTGCCGAAGCAGGCCGCATATCCGGCTGCAAAAAGCTGCTCAGGATTTACTCCGTCTTTTTTTGTCCCTCCCATTTCAACAGGGGGTGACATCTCAAATTCAAGGGCGCTGTTTTCAACAACGACCTTACCGTTTCTACCCTTTGTTGAAACCGCTTTTGCTCTATACATAACTTCCATAACAATACCTCCGTTTCGTTTCGTTAGATTATTCTAACTTAATATAGTATATACCCTTAATTATGAATAAATAACAAAACGATACTCGTTGTCATCCTGAGGAAATTCGTTCCCTCCGGCCTGGAAGTTACGTGCTGTTTATATATTGATACTATCGTTTAACCCTTGCATTGCCATGCCAGATGTTCCAAATCTGCTCTTCATCCGTAGGCTGGGCATAGTCGGTCAGGAACGTTGTTGCCAGCGCACCGCTTGCCCATCCGAACTGAACCCATTTTTCAGGTTCCCACTCTTTAAGTATTCCATACAGCAATCCGCCGACGAATGCGTCTCCGCCGCCAATTCTGTCCAGAACATGGATTTCACGGGGTTCTACTACATACCAGTTATCCCCCTCAAACATTATAGCTCCCCACAGGTGATTATTGGCGTCAATAACCTGTCTGAGTGTGGTGGCATATACAGACGCATGAGGATAAGCTTTCCTGACACGGTTGATCATGCCCTTGAAGCTTTCAATCTTTGAGGCTATATCTTTACCTCCCGCTTCGGGGCCTTCAATACCCAGGCAGAGCTGGAAGTCCTCTTCATTTCCTACTAGAATATCAGCTATACTTGCAATTTCAGAGAATATATTCCTGAGTTCATCTTCCCTGTCTTTCCAGAATGATGCCCTGTAATTCAGATCAAAAGATATCCTCGTTCCGTATTTTTTCGCCGCTTTTGCAAGTTCAAGGCAGAATATCCCTGTCTCATGGGAAAGCGCAGCAATAAGGCCTGATATATGAAGAATCTGAACTCCTTCCCTGCCGAAAAGCCTGTCCAGATCGAAATCCTTGACATTCAATGTCCTTCCGACCTCACCAGCCCTGTCGTTGAACACCATTGGTCCTCTTGCTCCAAACCCGGTGTCGGCAATATTGATTTGGTGACGATATCCCCAGGGGCCGCCCTGTGGCACTTCCTTGCCTTCATATTCTATATTCCTTGATTTCAGGTTGCTTTTTATTAAGGCCGCAATAGGGCTGTCTTTTACAAACGTGGTAAGAGCCTTCACACGGAGCCCGAGATATGACGAGATACTTGCCACATTTGTCTCAGCGCTGGTTACGTACATAGAAAAAGACTCGCTGCAATGAATAGGCTGGTTGTCTTTGGGTGTTAACCTGAGACCCATGCTTGTAGGAACAACCAATGAATAAGTAAAATCCTTGCGCAATTCCATTTGATACTCCTCCTAAACCTTAATATTAAAAATATTAGAATACATTGTTATAAAAAGATCCCGGATCATGCTTTTTTATTTTTCAAACAAACTTTTTCTTGCCCAGAGACCAATTGCCGGATTGCTTATAAAGAAGATTTCTTCGCCGTTATCAAGTGTATTGAATCCATCCTTCAGCTTTGCCGGGTTATATTTCTCAACAGCTTCAGCAAAAGGCATGTATTTATAATTCACTCCCTCGATCTCCTCTTTACTTAGTTTTTCAACTGCATAGGTGACACTGAATCTGCCGTCGGATGAGCCGTGGATAATGTGTGCGGCCGCGGACAGGTTCTCCTTAAGATCGTCGTTTGCCTTGTAATATTCCAGAATCTTCATCTTGCCTACATACCCGTATTTCCGGACTATTTTGTCTATGGCATCATCTTCACCGAACTTTCTGACACCTGGTGCTAAAATAATCAGCTCACCGCCGTCGGCAATCGCCATTCGCGTCCTGTAAATAGCCTTGCCCCCCACCCAGGTGCTTTTAAATTCTCTCTCGTCAAGATAAACAACCACTTTCTCAAGAGGTTTGTCCACAAATGTAAGGTTTTTCTGCTGGCTTAATTTGACCGCTTCCTCAAACAGTTTACGTTCCCGGCCAATAAAGAGTCCTTCCAGATTTACATTTCCCCCGGTTACGGTAGTCACCGTAAGCACATACATAAGGGGAATGTCTTTAAGGAAATGCTCCTCCGCATAATCAAAGACCTTTCGGACAGGAGAATGATCACGTCCCATCATCCTCTCCATGCCGTATACTGCGCCAAGAAAATGGGAACGGTCGATTATTGACTTGCCGCCGCAGCCTACCAGGATATTTTTCGTATAATTGGCCATGCCTACAACTTCGTGAGGCACAACCTGGCCAATTGAAATAATCAGATCATAGGTCTTGTCCAGGAGTCTTTTGTTAACTTCAACGTCGATGGAGTAATCAATGAGTCCTTCTGAAACCTCTTTGACAAACTCTGACGGAACAGTGCCGACTTTAACAACATCGGTGCGCCAATTATGAGTTATCACCGACGAATAAGGAATATCCGGTCCAAAAAACTCCAGGCACTCTTCTTCGGTCAAAGCCTCATGGGTTCCGACTGCAGGCATTATATCCACCTGGCATTTGTCTTTCAGTATATTGTAATACATTGCGGCAATCTTTCCCGCATATGAATGAAGACGTGTTAAATCCGGCGGAAGAAGAAGCACTTTTGAAAGCTTCCTGCCTTCAATTGATTTCTTAAGCGATTCTTTAAGGACATCATCCGATATGGAGCGGTTGTCGGCCGCTTTTACTGAAATGTTCAATTCGGTTCACCTACCTTTATCATACTGAGCGAAGTGAATGACCCTTTACAGGTTCTTCAGCAGCTGCATTTTCTCCTAATGGCATATCACGTGTCCTGAGGCAACCCCGAAACAGGCGCGCAATATACTTCATGCATGGTATGTGCTCACACTCCTGAGTACGCCGAAAAACCGCCGTCGACAGGCACAACAATACCTGTTACGAATTCCGACCCTTCCG
>DUSJ01000042.1 GCA_012842645.1 Clostridiaceae bacterium
CGGCACGGGATCTTTCGCCATGGGAAGGGATAAAAACGGTAATGAAGCAGTATGCGGCGGCTGGGGCCCGCTGTTTGGAGATTGGGGAAGCGGTTATCATATCGGCGTGCTTTGCCTGGCCAGGGTGGCATGGCTTTATGATAACAGGATACATTCTACGCTGCTTGAAAAGCTCTGCCTTGAGGCAATGAACATAACCTCTGCGGAGGAGCTACGGACCGCAGCCTACAGACCCGGGTTTACCAGGAAAGATGTTGCCGGGTTGAGCAAGATTGTGGGTGAGGCAGCTTCCCGCAATGATCCTTATGCATTGGAAATACTAAAGGATGCCGTCAAAGCATTGGCGGACCATGTGAAGACTTTGTCCAACCGGCTATCGATTGACGGCCTTCCCGTTGCTCTTACGGGAGGAATCACCAGAATGGGCGCGGTTTTCGAGGAGCTGTTCAAAGCAGAGCTTGCTTCCAGATTTCCTCAATGTTATTATCAGCCTGCAAAATATGACCCGTTGGTCGGGGCGGCTTTATGCCTTTTATATGAACATGAAGGCTGCAACATAGAGAACCATGAGATAGCAGGCAATTTAATGAAATACAAAGGATTATATCAGGGTGAAAGCATATGCTGATGGATAATTACTTCAGGGAAATGAAAAACGTTCTTGAAAAAATAGAAAATACTCAACGACAGGCTATTATCGATGTGGGGACAGAGATCGCCAAGCGTCTTTCCTGTGGAAGCGCCTGGCATATCATTGATACCGGCCATATGCTGATGTATGAATGCGTCGGACGCACGGGCGGCATGATGGCCTTAAAGCCCATCAAGATTACCTGCGAAGTTAATAATCCTGTGCGTTACAGGCCTTCACCAGCCCGTGGAGTTACCGGTTATGACAGCATACCAGGCTTTGCTGATTTTGTTCTTGGACGGGCTAATGTTCTTTCCGGGGATATCATCATGATAGGTTCTGTTTCCGGTTATAACTATTTTCCGGTCGATCTTGCCCTTAAAGCCAACGAGTTGGGTTGCATGACTGTTGCGATTACTTCGGTCGAATATTCAAGAAATCTGAAAAGCAAACATCCAAGCGGCAAGCGCCTGTTTGAAGCCTGCACTTATTGTCTTGACAATTGCTCTGATTACGGGGATACCCTGGTCGACGTACCGGAGCTGGGACAGAAGATATGCCCTGCAAGTGGTATTGGCGCAAGCTATGTCATGTGGGCGGTTCAGTGTACAGTGGTTGAAAAGCTCATTGAAATGGGTCTGAAACCCAGCGTTTATATCTCCAACCATATGCCTGACGCTGCGAGAATAAACGGAGAAGCGCTTGCAAATTATGAAAGAAACGGCTTTTGAAAATGAGGGAATGGCTATGAGAATTACAGGCGGAACATTTTCAGCCGAGTTCAGTCCGGAGCTTAATAATTTTTCAAGCATCCGTAATCTGGTTACAGATGACGAGTATTTGAAATTTAAGCCCCAGGTTCCTTTAATCAGTATCTACGTGCTGATTGGCGATGAAAAGGCGGAACTTTTGCCTGATCAGCCAAATATTCTGTTTTCAAGTGAAGGAATGACGATCCATTACACCAGCTTTGGCGGAAGACCCATTGAAGCAGTCATCCGGTTTAAGGCCGACGGTGACCTTCTTCATATCTCGGCAACAATAGAAAACAGGGATGCTTTTTCCGAAATCGTCGAAATCTTGATGCCCCATATCTCAGGAATTTATCTGGGAGAGAGCCATAAGGATGACATCATCATCTATCCCCATCATGCAGGTGAACGCACTGTTAATCCGGTAAGCGGCTATGGGAAAAACAAAAAGGATTTCTGGCGTGCCAGCAGCGTCGCGTACAAAGATCATTTCCGGCGCGAGATCAACTACTGCGGTCTTGCTTCTATGAGCTGGATGTATTATTACGATGCCCAAAACGGTCTTTATATAGGAAGCCATGACAGTCGCTTCCCGGTGACCGGAGTAATTGCCGAAACCAGCGGTAACGATCAAAAACCATGGATGGGCTTCGGGTTCAGAAAATACCATCGCATACGTTTTGGAGAGCGTTACGATACGGGGGAATACGTATTGGGCATCACCGATAAGGATTGGCATTACGGGGCTAAAATCTACCGCTCTTATATTGAACCATATCTTGAGTTTGACAACAATCCGGCGTTCCTGAAGGACGAGTATGCCTTGAATCAATGCTATAACTTAAAACGTGCCGGTAAAATAGAAAATTGTTTCAAAGATATTCCAAGACTCTATGATGAAGGCAGATCCTGGGGAGTCAGGCATATGTTCATTGCCAGCTGGAACCGTACGGGATTCGATTCGTTCTATCCGGAATATTACCCGGACATGGAACTTGGCAGCGCCATGGAGTTTCGGCGGGGATTGGAGTATGTACGGGAAAACGGAGGATTTACGACTCTTTATATCAATGCGCGGATTTTTGATACAGCGTCCGATTTCCATAAGACCGTTGGTGAGGCAATGGCCATAAGAAACGAAAAAGGGGAGATGATCCACGAAACATACGGACCTGCCCATTTTACGGTAAATTGCCCTTCAGACAGGCTTTGGCGTGATTACTTGCTGGATACGGCCGAATTTGCGCTGATGGCATATGATTGCGACGGTATCTACCTGGATCAGCTGGCCTCCGCTGAGCCATACCCCTGCTATAACAAGGCTCACAGCCACGAAAATATCGGTGAGTTCAACAACGGTTATGTCTACATTCTTCGGGAGCTTAAGTCCCGGCTGAAAAAACATCGTCCTGATGCCTATATCATGACGGAAAACTGCGGGGATATCTATGGCAGTTTCACATGGGGAAACCTGACCTGGAACGGGGCCGATTATGATGAATATTACAATGTTTTCAAATATACTTTCCCGGAGTATGTCCAGGTGAACATGGTCAATCCCAGGGGGTGGGAGAAGGATGAGCAGGCACAAAAGTATTGGTTCTACAAGGATATGCAGCGGGCTGTCCTGCTTGGCAGCGTTCTTTGGATGGGAATTACCACCCGGCTGACACCCGATAAGGGCGAATACCACACCTATGCACGTCAGGCACTTAATTTCCGCAGACAGATCCATCATTTCATCAGGGACGCCAGGTTTTTTGACGATGCGTTCATAAGGGAGATACATCCCGAATGCGCTGCTACATGCTGGGAACTGGACAATGGCAGTTATTTTGTCCTTGCCGGGAATCATAGCCTGGCAGATAATGCGTCGTTGACAATCGAACTGCCTTATCAAATCAAAAATGCGACTGCTTATGATATCGGTTGGAACAAAATTGATACGGAACACCGGGGAAAACGGCTGAATATCCGCCTGACGACAAGACTTGCGTTTATTTTGATGGAGCCATAAGTTTTCAGGTCAAAACCTTCAGTTCTTCCTGGTCGCTGTTGCACTCGATTTCGCCCAGCAGGATAAGACAGCGATTATCGCGGTAAATGAGTGACTCTCCTATACCTGCGCATTCAAGGTCGTTTTTAAGGTGCCTCTGGTTTACGGCGATCAGGTTTTTAACATCGTAAGAAATCAATAGTTTTTTTACGTTTTTTATAGAAATTTATGGCTGCAACCAATCACTATCCGGCCGAGCAATCAATCTTGCATTATTATATGCCCAATCCAGAGGTAAACATGTATGTCCCAAATAACATTTAGGTTCTTCGCTCTTCGTAACAACCAAAGCTAAATCTGCCCTATTTCTATCTATAAGACACAGAGGTATTAATAACTGTATTTTTCCTTTATAGTACTGTGGCACAGCGAGTCTGTAATTAGCTTCTATTTTTTTCTGTGCTAATTTTATTGCACCTTCAATAACTGTCTGATAATTTGAACCAAGCCTTACCTGTTCCGGAATTCTGTTAAAATTTTCAGGGTTATTTATAATATGATGCCATTGAGGGATTATTTCTCGATTTGTGTCAAAAACAAGATCAGACGGATTAGTGAAATAATTAGCTCTGTGGGGCAAAACTGGTACTCCTATTAAAGTTAGCTGGTACTCTGTTTTGAAATCTGAAAACTTCCATTTTTGCTTTCCAGGTACGCTATTAATATAAAATAATGCATAAATAGGTTCATATGTACTTGTAAATAAACCTGTATTAAAGCATGCTAATTTATCATCTTCATAAATAATTCTTTTTTTCTCCTCAGGATCGACTTCCTTGTCATATTCATCTTTGAGCTTTAAAAATGTATGAGATATATAATTCTTTAATATTGAATTGTCTGTGTTGCTTCCAAAGCTCCATTTTCAGGCGACAATTGTGCAAGTATATCAATCTTTTTATCAAAATTAGGCCAATATGCATAATCGAATATTCTTGTATCCATAGCCACCACATATTCCTTGATATTTCTTCATTATATAGCAATAAACAACATTAGTCAACATAATCTGGAATAACCTGTATTACCATCCGGGTCCGCAGGCGCCTTGTAAATAAAATCATTAGAGTAGCAGGCGTTTTTTATACTACAGATAAATATACTTTTGCTTTCTCGTAGATCTCGCGATACCTGATCCTTTTCTCTGCAACCCATAAGGCTTCGAATTCTGCCAGGTATTCTCCTTTATACAGGGACAGAAGCTTTTTTGCCAGTTCCCTTGTACTCTGATTTTTGAATTCCTCGTATGTTCTTTCAAAAAGATCGCTGTCGCACTCGATTTCCTCCCGTATGACAAAATAGCGGTTATCGTGGTAAATGACCGACTCCACTATACCGGAGTTTTCAAGATCGTTTTTAAGATGTCTCTGATTCATAGCGATCAGGTTTTAACATTACTGGAATCCCATTCCCACCAAATCGCGTTATATATCTGCTCCTTCGTGGCACCTTTATTCCCTACGTCCAGCAGGTAGGCGAAAAGCTCACGTTCTTTTTGCCTATTGCATCTGGAAATCAGTTTTACGGTAAAGAGGTGCGTACTCGTCAGCCAACGTAAAGTATTTTGCACAGGTTTCAAAGGATTCGTCGAGCCCGTTCATTTTGTCAATAATGCTGTTCTGAGAATCCTTTATGAAGTGAATAATCTGATATCACAAAATTATGTAAAAATCAGGGGAAGTAATATATGAATTTAATAGATCTGATAAGGATGCAGGAGCCTGAAAAGAGCAGGAAGTTCACTTATTAGGCGATTATTGCTGTTTAAAAAAGAAAAAAGGGTGGTATTATATTGTCGAAATTTGTCGATTTATTCGGCACTAAAAACTAACATCATGGCGACTTAAAAAGGAGAGGATCAAGTTGACAAAACGTTTCACAGCAATTGTAACAGCTTTGGCGCTTATTCTCGCGCTCACAGTAACGGCTTTCGCAGCCACGACAGAAACATTTTACGGAGGATATAGCGACTGGTTCAGCAAAGGAAGCATAGTAGTTGAACTGACGAATGTCTCTTCCAGGAAAGATGTTGTACTGAGTGAGAAAGAGGCGGAAGAGTATTTCGACACCGCCAATGAGCTCGAGATGGCAGTTTATTTTGATTATGATGAGGGAGAGCTCATAACCATCAAGGATATCCTAAATTATTACAATTATTATAAAGGCGGAGTACCGATATATTATGCTGATTCAGCGCCGGTAACCGTTACCGCAAAGACCGCGATGAGAACTTTTTTCTTCAGCTACAAGGGAAACACAGTAAAGTATAATTATGAGCCCAAATACTATTCCTATGATGAATACGTTGAAGATTTTGAAAATAAAAAAGTTTATACCGAGCGGCCAGATTATTGGCTCATAGCTGATGGCACTACGGCTACCCTGTACGAACCTGGCAAATACCTTTTTGTTATTGCCGATGACGGACTTGTTTCTTCCAGTCCGGCAGGGATGTTCTGTGTACATATAGCCGATACTGCAAAAGAGATCAGCGTTGCTCCGACTACTTCAAGGATACTGGTCAATGGCAAAGCAGTTGAGTTTGAAGCGTACAATATCAACGGCTACAACTATTTCAAGCTGAGAGACCTGGCGATGGCAGTAAACAATACCGAGAAGAACTTCGAAATTGCCTGGGACGCAGAGAAGAACGCAATCAATCTTATTTCGAACAAACCGTATACTCCGGCAGGCACAGAACTGGCAAAGGGAGACGGAAAAGCGAAGATTGCTGTCCCAACGACCTCAAAGATTTATAAAGACGGAGAGGAGATATCGTTGGTTTCATATAACATCAATGGTTATAACTATTTCAAGCTGAGAGACATAACAAGGCTTTTTGACATTGGCGTATCCTGGGATGGCGTAGCTAATACTATAGTAATCGATACCAGCGCAAGTTATGTGGAATAACAGAATTGACACCCCCTGGCAAGCTGCCGGGGGGTTATTCATACCTTCTCATTTGGTTCGGAATGACAAAATGATATAATCAAACTTATAATACCGATAAATGGACACCAAGGCATAAAGATAAAGTTTTTTTACTAATTGAAAGTATTTACCAATTTGCATATAAACCCGGCGGCATTCTTTATAAGATTTTCATCTACCAGGTCGGTCGTGTCCTTTGGACAATGGGTATAGGACAAACATCCTTCAAAAAGATCCGATGCGTAAATCAAAACACATTTTGTCCCGCCGAAGGCAAAAATCGCATGGTCTCCGGCGTACCAGGGATCACCGCTGATAATGCCCGGACAGCTACTTATTGAACTTTCCAAGACATGATCGTTTTCATTAAAATTAATAGATGCAACCGCTACGCTGGAACCTGTATGGGCTACCGTGTCGATGTTTATGAGAAGCGATACATCTTCTCCGCTCTTCTTCAGATAATCCAGGTAAATTAGTTCACCCTGAGGGTCATAGTACTCTTCGGTGTTGAACGGAACGATATCAATGTTATAATTATCTGCCTTGATTTCCTTTGCGGCATAAAGCATCGTCACTACTCCGGACGCATTATCGAGAGCGCCGTCGGTATTATACTTGGAATCCATATGAGCGCAGATCACTATCGTACCTTTGGGCTCCGCAGCCTTTTTGGATGCAATCAGCTGGTATGCCGTCTCATTTTTATTCTGTGAGATTATGGCCAGCTCGACCTCTTTTTCATATATTTTATCCGCGATCCCTGCAAATACTTCTTTATCAAGACTGGCCACAGGAATGTGGAAATTCCCGTCCTCAATCAAATAAAACGGTTTAAGACCACTCATTATCGTTTCTCCTGTAACCGCAATAACAGCGCAGGGGCTTTTGGCTTCGAGGCAATCTATTATCGCTTTATGTTCATCAGGATAATAAAACGGATAATCTTTTGGCTGCAATGGTTCCTGTGCTAAGGTCCTCTGTCAGGAAAAGAATTTTGTCCTTACAATCCGCTTTTTTCAGTTCTTCAAAATTTCTTGCGACAAAAGCTTTTCCTGTTCCGATAAAAGATTCTGAGAAAGGGTTAACATGTAAAGGAAGCTTGATTCCGTCTACCACTAAAAATGATTCGTTCGTTTCCCATACTTTACAGCCAAAGGGTATCCTGTTTATTTCGTATCCGAAACTTTCAAGGTATGATCCGATGAAATCGGTAATCTCATTGTTTAAAGCAGTTCCCACCGGCCTTGGCCTTGCGATTCTTGCTAATAAATCCATATCATTATTGTTCTCCTTTTTGCATAGTTAATTTTACAATAAAATATCAGCAGCAGGGATGAGCATTTTCTCGCATAAGTTTTATCAATATATCATTAACCATCGAAATGCAATAACATTAGCAAGTAATTTTATAATTACATTTGCAATCAGTCAATAGCTATGTTTATAATCTTCTTAGCGCATTGGAAAAGAACGGTAATAATAATAAAGAGAGAGATCGATATGGGTACAGTAAAAAGAATAAAATGCGGCAATGTAAACTCTTATATAGTATCAGAGGGCGATTCAGCCATCCTGGTCGATACGGGCAGGAAGAAATACCTTGATATTGTAATTGAAGCATGCAAGCCTTATAAAATGAAACTGATAGTACTGACCCACGGGCATAATGACCACGCGGAAAACGCAGCCGAACTATCAG
>DUSJ01000043.1 GCA_012842645.1 Clostridiaceae bacterium
AGCCCTTCGGAGGAAAACTCAGGGTCATAGTGACAGGCGGCGCGCCCATGGAAGCGGGTACTGCAAGGTTTTATGAGAATATAGGAGTTAAGGTTTATCAGGGATATGGGCTTACCGAGACCTCACCGGTGGTAGCAGGCGGTAATGACCGTGTCCGGAAGATCGGTACCTGCGGAAATCCGCTGCCGGGTGTAAAAATCGCTGTCGCAAATCCTGACAGCGCGGGAAATGGCGAGCTTGTAATCCAGGGCGATAATGTCATGCTTGGTTACTGGAAAGATGAAGAAGCGACCAGGGAAGCCTTGCGGGATGGATGGTTCCATACCGGTGATCTTGGAAACATTGATAAAAGGGGCATGATTCGCGTTACTGGACGCGTAAAATCGATGATAGTCCTTAAAAACGGCAAAAAGGTCTTTCCTGAAGAGCTTGAAAGCTATATCAACAATATAAACTTTGTGAAGGAATCACTGGTATGGGGAGAAGAGTTAAACGACGGAACGGTTGAAATCTGCGCCAAGATAGTCCTGGATAAGGAAGCCATTGCTTCAGTCGTAAATTCACCTGATGAAGAGACCGTAATTAAGAAGCTCCTCGATAATGCCATAAAGGAAATAAACAAACTTGTGCCTGTATACAAGGCTATCAGATATTATGTTTACAGTTACGAAGAGCTTATCAAAACTACCACTATGAAAATAAAGCGTTATGTTGAGACAGCCCAGTTAAAAAACCTGTTCAGTAATCTTGCCACATCAATAAAGACAATGGCAGGCAGGAATATCGACAGAATAAAAGAATTAATGTCAAAACGCGCCGAAAACTATTGACAGCTTTTAACATTGAAAAAGGACAGAAAAACCTGTCCTTTTTATTATTTTGTATACAAAAATTTTTTTATTGTCTTGTATACAAAAAACACTTGTAATATAATTTTTATGGCATCCAAATTGTATTAGCAGTTAACGGGTACTAATACATAATGGTGCAGTATATACCGCAACAATTGAAAGGAGCAGAATAAAATGAGTCGATTCCTGGAAAGAATAATTCAGCGCGCCGGGGAAGACAAAAAGACCATAGTTCTTCCCGAGAGCACAGACATCAGGACTTTGAAAGCAGCCTCAATGATTCTTGAAAAAGGTTTCGCCAATATAGTCCTGGTTGGCGACGAGGAAAAAATAAACGAACTTAAGGGTGATCTGGATATCAGCGGCGCAGTGATAGTTAACCCGCTGACATCGGATAAAATAGATGACTACGTGAATACATTCTACGAACTTCGCAAAAACAAGGGCGTTACCCTCGAACAGGCCCGGGAGACAATGAAAAATCCTCTCTACTGGGGAGTCATGATGGTAAAGAAAGGACATGCAGACGGTATGGTAGCAGGAGCCATCAACTCCACCGCCAATACCCTCAGACCAGCCCTTCAGATCCTGAAAACAGCGCCAAACGTAAAACTTGTATCGGCTTTCTTTATAATGTGCGTTCCCGATTGTGATTACGGGCATCACGGAACATTCCTGTACGCTGACAGCGGTCTCGTCGAGAATCCCAATGCCGAGGAGCTTTCCGAGATAGCAGTTTGCTCGGCCAACACGTTCCGGGTTCTTGTTGAAGCGGAGCCAAGGGTTGCCATGCTGTCTTACTCCAGCTACGGCAGCGCAAAAAGCGAACTGGTGGATAAGGTGGTCGAAGCAACAAGACTGGCCAGGGAGAAAGCGCCGGATCTGCTGATAGACGGCGAGCTTCAGGTCGATGCAGCGATCGTTCCCGAAGTGGCAAAATCCAAGGCGCCCGCAAGTCCTCTGAAGGGTATGGCAAATGTGCTCATATTCCCCGATCTCAACGCAGGAAACATCAGCTATAAGCTGACACAAAGACTTGCCAAAGCCGAGGCCTACGACCCGATAACACAGGGAATCGCAAAACCGGTCAATGATCTGTCCAGGGGCTGTTCAGCCGATGATATAGTCGGTGTGGTCGCAATAACAGCGGTTCAGGCCCAGGCAGTAAAATAAACAGGGGGATTTAAAATGAAGATTCTGGTTGTCAACGCAGGCAGTTCATCACTGAAGTACCAACTGATCGATATGTCTGATGAAACTGTACTGGCAAAGGGTCTGTGCGACAGGATCGGTTTACCCGGTTCTCTGATAAAGCATAAGACCGGTGATGGAAGAGAAGTAATTAAGGAAATCCACATGGAGACACACAAGGACGCCATCTCAGCGCTCATCAGTGTGCTGACCCACGATGAATGGGGAGTTATCAAGTCTCTTGACGAGATCAGCGCTGTGGGGCACAGGGTTGTCCATGGCGGCGAAAAGTTCTTTAAATCGATGGTTATCGACGAGGAAGTCATGAAAGCCATCGAAGAATGCTCAGAGCTGGCTCCGCTGCATAATCCGCCCAATATTACGGGTATAAGGGCCTGCCAGCATATCATGAACGGAGTTCCGCAGGTAGCGGTTTTTGATACTGCTTTCCACCAGACAATGCCCAAGAAGGCATATATATACGCTCTTCCATATGATTACTACAAGAAATACAGGCTGCGCAAATACGGTTTTCACGGGACAAGCCATAAA
>DUSJ01000044.1 GCA_012842645.1 Clostridiaceae bacterium
AAACGGCAGGAACGGTAAAAATGACGACAAACCTCTTCCTGAACCGCCGCCGGCGAATGACCCCCCGGTAAGATACAGAAAAGGCAGATCAGCCCCGAAAGACCCGGATATCATATACGGCAGGGAGATTAGAGGTCCTGTCATTAAGATGAACCAGGTGGATTCCAACTCGGGTTTTGTGACCATACAGGGGAAGGTGCTTAAAACCGATCAGAGACAGATAAAACAGGGACGGACCCTTTTTACCTTCGACATCACGGACTTTACTTCTTCCCTTACCTGCAAGGTATTCGTAAAGGACGAAGAGTTGAAGATCCTTGCCGAAAAGGTTGCTAAGGACAGGTATGTATGTCTTAGCGGTGATGTCCAGTACGACATGTACGCAAAGGAACCTGTGGTGATGGTAAGGGATCTCAAGCCCGTAGAGGAACAGTCCGAGGACCGCATGGATCTGGCTCCGCAGAAGAGGGTGGAGCTCCACCTGCATACCCAGATGAGCCAGCTTGATGCGGTGACCTCAGCAAAGGACCTGATAGAACGGGCGGTCAAATGGGGCCATAAGGCCGTGGCCATAACTGATCACGGGGTGGTTCAGGCATTCCCCGAGGCCCAGGAGACGGTACATAAGCTCAGGTCTAAAAATAAGGAGATCAAGGTAATATACGGCGTTGAGGCATATTTTATAGCCAACGAGAAGTACAACAGCAAGGGCGAGGTGGACTACAGGAATTGCGACACCTACCATGCCGTCATACTGGTGAAGAACCAGGCCGGGCTCAAAAACCTGTACAGGATAATATCCGAAAGCCATCTGAATTACTTCTACAAGAGGCCCCGTATCCCTAAGAGCCTTTTCGATAAATACAGGGAAGGGCTGATGATCGGGACCGCCTGTGAAGCGGGAGAACTGTTCCAGGCCGTTTTCAGGGGAGCGCCCGATGAAAAGCTCGAAAGCATCGCTTCGTATTATGATTATCTCGAGATCCAGCCCATCGGCAACAACCAGTTCATGGTCAGGCAGGGAATGGTGAGTAACGAGGAAGACTTAAGGAACCTGAACAGGAAAATAGTCGAACTGGGTGAAAGGCTCAACAAGCCTGTCGTAGCCACATGCGATGTCCATTACATGGACCCCGGGGATGCCATCTTCCGCGAGATCCTCCAGGCAGGGCAGGGGTATAAGGATTCTGAATACCAGGCCCCTGTGTATTTACGGACCACCGAGGAGATGCTCGGGGAGTTTGCCTACCTCGGGGAAGAAAAAGCTTTCGAGGTAGTGGTTACCAACACGAACCTGATAGCTGATATGATAGAAAACGTGGAGCCGATTCCTGACGGTACCTACCCGCCCCATATCGAGGGGGCTGAGCAGGACATAGAAAGGCTTACCTATGAAAGGGTAAAAGAACTTTACGGGGACCCGCTTCCCGAACTGGTCCGGCAAAGGGTCGAAAGGGAACTGGGATCAATCATAAAAAATGGTTTCTCGGTAATGTACATGATAGCCAGGAAACTTGTCCAGAAATCGTTGTCGGACGGTTACCTGGTAGGTTCCAGGGGTTCGGTGGGCTCGAGCTTCGTGGCTTACCTTATCGGCATAACCGAGGTCAATTCGCTGCCATCTCACTACCGGTGCGGCAAATGCAAGTATTCCGAGTTCTTCGACAAGGATGCCAGCATAGGCTGTGGTTTCGACCTTCCCGACAAAAATTGTCCCGTCTGCGGCGAGCCGCTGATAAAGGACGGTTATGATATCCCCTTCGAGACATTCCTTGGGTTCGACGGGGACAAGGAACCCGATATCGACCTGAACTTCTCGGGCGAGTACCAGTCACGGGCCCACAAGTACACCGAGGAACTGTTCGGTGAGGGATACACCTTCAGGGCGGGAACAATAGCTACCATTGCCGACAAAACGGCATATGGCTTTGTTAAAAATTATTTTGACGAAAGGAAAATCGTTGCCACGAAGGCCGAGACAGAACGTCTTGCCGCGGGCTGCACAGGCATAAAGAGAACGACAGGCCAGCATCCGGGTGGGATCATGATCGTGCCCCATTACAAGGAGATCTATGACTTCACGCCTATCCAGAGGCCCGCTGACGATACCGATTCTGACGTTATCACCACGCACTTTGACTACCATTCCATAAGCGGCCGTATCCTCAAGCTGGACATCCTCGGGCATGACGATCCCACGGTGATCAGGATGCTGGAGGAACTTACCGGCGTTGACGCGAAGACCATACCCCTCGGTGAGAAAAAGACCATGGGCATATTCTCCGGGACCGAGCCGCTGGGAGTTGCTCCCGAGGATATCGACAGCCCTGTGGGAACGCTGGGTGTTCCCGAGTTCGGCACCAAGTTCGTGCGCCAGATGCTTATGGACACGATGCCTACCACCTTTGCCGAACTGATCCGTATATCGGGTCTTTCCCACGGCACCGACGTCTGGGTCAACAACGCGCAGGACCTGGTCAGAAACGGCATTACCACGTTGTCCAATGTCATCAGTACCCGTGACGACATAATGATATATCTAATCCAGCACGGAATGCCGCCCCTCGATTCCTTCAAGATCATGGAGAGCGTCCGCAAGGGCAAGGGCGTGAGCGCAGAACAGGAGAAGGCCATGAGGGAGCATGGCGTACCCGAATGGTATATAGAATCCTGCAAAAAGATCAAGTACATGTTCCCCAAGGCCCATGCCGCAGCGTATGTGATGATGGCATTCAGGATTGCCTGGTTCAAGGTCTATTATCCGGAAGCCTTCTATGCGACCTATTTCACCGTAAGGGCGGATACCTTCGACGCCAACATCGTATCGAAGGGAAAAGACGCGGTAAAGCAGGCAATCATGCAGATCGAGCGCAAGGGCAAGGACGCAACGGCCAAGGAGAAAGACATGCAGACCGTCCTCGAGGTAGCCCAGGAAATGTATGCAAGAGGGATAAAGTGCCTTCCGGTGGACCTTTATAAATCCGACGCGACACGGTTCATAATAACCGATGAAGGATTGCTGCCTCCTTTTACGGCCTTGCAGGGTTTGGGGGCTGCGGCGGCGAATAATATAGTTGAGGCCCGCAAAGCTGCCGGCACCTTTGTCTCCATCGAAGATCTGAAAGTAAGGTCCGGTGTTTCAAAGTCGGTCATCGAAATCCTCGAAAACCACGGCTGCCTGAAAGGCCTCGACCAAACCAGCCAACTGTCTCTGTTTTAAAATGAGTATAGGGGACGTACACTTTTACTCATTTTGAGTATCGGGGACAGGTACCCGGAGGACGGTGAGATGCCTGAAACCTCTTGAGGTGCGCATCACCTGACAATAATAATAAAATCTGTCCATTACA
>DUSJ01000045.1 GCA_012842645.1 Clostridiaceae bacterium
GCTATAGGCGAAGAAGCCGTAATCGGACGCAACGCGTATCTTAGCGGCGATGTTGTGAACGCTTCGGGCAAGGTCATGGGAGATACCACAATCACTGCCGGGAAGGTCATTCTCGGAGGCGTATATGAAGGCGATGTAACCATAAAGAACAATAATTCTCTCGAGGTCATTCCCGGAACGGTAATAAGGGGAGAACTTATATATGAAGGAACTGCAGGAGACAGTATACCTTCCGGCATCAGGTCCAGGATCTATTCATCGGCTGCCCCCGTGTCGCCAGCCCCCGCAAGAAGGCAGGGTATTACGCTTTGGGGCATAATAAAAAAGATTTTTACATTACTGGCATATTACCTGGTCGCATTGCTGCTGTATAAAATCTTTCCGAGATTTTTCGCCCGTTCGGGCCGTATCATAGAAGCAAGCCCCCTTGCTTCGGCGGGGATAGGCATAGCCGCATTTGGTACCCTCGTGGTTGGATGCCTTGCTTTGATATTTATCATTTTACTGGCTCTGCTGATTTTCAACATTTCGGTTTTCATTTTCAGCATTCTTATGATAGTTATCGCTGCCGCGGTTACTATATTTTTCGCTGATATCCCTGTTTCAATGTGGATAGGTGATAAGCTCGCCGGCAGGAACAAGAGCGTACCGGCCCGTTTGGCTGCAGGACTTGCGCTGATTTCGGGGATAAAACTTGTCATGGATATCCTGAAAGCTATAAGCGCAATTTCATCCTTTGCGCGTGTGATATCTTCGATAATTAATATTGCAATATGGCTGCTGGGTACGGGAGCGCTGATGAAATCCATATATGAAATGGTAAGGTCGGCCAACATGCAGGCTGAAACGGAAGAAACCCGGGCTGAAGAGTTTTCTGCCGACATGCAGCAGTAAAAAGGGATGGTAGAAATGGATAATCGTTTAATATCGAAGTTGTTGAGGGGGCTTAAGGTCACAACAGGTTATATTACCGCTCTTATGCTGTTCCTGATATTCATAATGCCAATTCTGACATTTGCCCGGGACAATTTCGAAGGCGCTGTGACTGTTTTTTCATTTTTTATTTTCATCATATTGTTCTACATAGTTTATACTGACATGCATGCTGTTGCATTCAAGGAAAAACGCCCCCAGTACAATATCAACCCTGCTCCGTACAGAGGAGCCCTGTATGGTTTTATAGGCATAATCCCGCTGGTAATAATCCAGTCGGTGCTGATGATCATTGAATTTCCCGAAGACCTGCTTACTTTAAAGAAGAGGCTTTACCAGGCTTTTGGAGGTCCCCTGTACTGGATGTCCCGGCTGCTTGGCGACGCGCCGTTCCATTACCTGGTTTCTTTCACGGCTTTGATTATAATTGCAGGGCTTGGATATTATGCGGGCCATAAGGACTTTTACCTTTTGAGAACCATAAGGGAGAAACTTGGTATAAAGCCTAAGAAAAAGACGGACCGGACCGGCGGGCAGAAGGGGCATAAAAATGACCGGGCAACCTGATACCGGGCTGATTTGTGCATGAGAATTTTTGTTATAAGGCCAACCCTTCCCTGAATATCTTAGTACAAAGATGCGCTTGGGGATGGGATATTGCATGATAGTCCTGGTAAAAAGGAAAAATGCCGTACTTATACTACTCATATTATTCCTGTCAATAGCCATATTCAGTATCGACAGCGGAGCTAACCGTATCACCGAAGCAGCGAAAGATAAAAGCGGGCCGATAGTTGTGGTGGATGCCGGCCATGGAGGAGAGGATCCCGGCGTTGTAAGCAATTACTCGAGCCTGGCAGAGAAAGATCTTAACCTGCGTATAGCCCTGTTGCTGAAAAATTTGCTCGAGCAGGACGGTTATACCGTGTATATGACGCGGACCGAGGATGTGCTCAATTATCCTCCGGGAACTTCCGGGATTTATGAGAAAAGAAAGCATGACCTTTCAAACAGAAGGAAATTCATAGACGAAAGCGGGGCGGATATAGTCGTAAGTATCCACATGAACGGCTTTACGGACACAAAATCCTACGGGGCTCAGACTTTTTACCCGCCGGCTTCACCCGACAGCGAGAGACTGGCCAGGTGTATCCAGAACGCGCTGGTGTCCATAGCCGATCCGACAAATAAAAGGACAGCCCTGCTGAAAAAAGAACGAATCGTATTGTTCAGGGATTTGAAAGTGCCCACGGTACTTGTTGAATGCGGATTTCTCTCAAATGCCCAGGAAGAGGCAAAGTTCCGGACCCTGGAGTACCAGGAACTCATAGCAAAGGCTATAAAGGAAGGTATAGACAATTTTTTCTCAAATGGAGTAAATTAAGAAATGTAAAAACCGATATAAATATTAGTTGTTGATTTTACTAAAGATGGAGTGTACCTGATTATGTATTTTCATTATTGCCTGACTGCTGCAGGGACGATATTCTTAATCAGCCTGGTAGTCTTTTTATTCATGAGAAAAAATAATCAAGCTAACAGGGTAAATAAAGCAAAACTGATCGTTTGCGCGGTCCTTTCAATGATATGCGCGGCAGCGGTTCCTCCGGCGGCCAGGGTAATAGCGGAAGAGTTCGATTTATCAATATATGTTTCAATAATAGTTTCGATCATAGCTCTGATTGCGGCGGCAATAATCGTTTTCCTTATCATAAAGCCATCAATAAATAAACTGTCTTCAGAACCGGCCGGGGAACAGGAGATTTCCCCGGTCCCGGAAAGTCCTGCGGAGCAGGCGGCAGAGGCCTATGACCAGGCTGCGCCGGCCTCGGAATCGACTGAACCGGTTTACATTGCTGTGCCTGATCGGGCTGGTACGCCGGAAGACATCATTCATGCCGATGCCGAAAAAGAAGGATCTGAAGATATAATACCCGAAGATGATTTTCATGATTACATCATAGAGCCGGAGCCTTTTCCGGTTCATGCAGGATATAATTACAGCCAGGAAGATATAATGAGACTCCTGGATGAAGCTTTCGAGATGAAATCAAGGCGGGACCTTGACGGCGCTATCTCGAATTATGAAGCCGCCCTGGTAATGAATCCCGATGAAGAGCTGAAATACCTTATCATTCTCGACCTCTGCTCTCTTTACAAGAAAACAGGCCGACAAGATTCGATAAACAGGATCCTCGAAGCGACCCGGTGCGAATTGCTAAATTCAGAAAAAAAAGCAGATATTTTACGAAATCTTTAAATTAATTGATTACAAATCATTGATATCGGACAATTAAACTGATATTATTATACTAAATCCATCATTATATCTATAAATTTGCATGGCAAATTCTATATCCATATAAGGGGGTAGCTGAGGATGAAAACTGCTCAGCAGATTATCGGCTTGCCGGTAGTGAGCATTTTTGACGGGAATGAGATCGGAAAGGTCAAAAGCATCATCATCAATGCTTCAAAAGGCACGATTGATTTCTTTGTCATAGACAGCGGTATCAGGTCGCTGGCAGGCGGTGTGATTCCAGCAGAAAGGGTACTGGGAATCGGAGAGTACGCATTAACCATTCAACAGCCTGACGATATCAGTGACATTGTAAAAATACCCGAAGCTATTGAACTTATGCAGAAGAACATCACTGTTCACGGCACCAGGGTGCTTACAAGAAAAGGCAATCTTCTTGGCGAAGCCGGCGACATTTTTTTCAATGAGGAAGATACGTACAACATTACAGGGGTAGAATTCCTTCCTGCCAGCAGCGATCTTAAGTCCGGGATCATACCAAGAAGCTGCATAATCACATTCGGAAAGAATCTGCTTGTTGTCCAGGATGACTTCATTGATCAGCTTATTGAGACTCCCAGTGCTATCAGAACGGATATTGCTGACGAAAAAAAAAATATAGCCTCTTTTGAGAGTGCTCCGGCACCCGAAACCGACTATTATGAGCCGTCAGAGCCGGAACAGGATCAGGAGACTGCTGAGCCCGTCGAAGCGCCGGTTGAACCCGAGACCGCAGAGCCGGGAGGAGAATCGTTAAACATTGAAGATATCAGCTCTGACAGCAGCCTGCAGATCCCGTTTGAATCAAGCGCAGAAGAGGCTGCGGCCGAACTGGAAGCCGGGAATTCTTACCAGGAGACTGAAGAAAAGCAGCCTGAGCCGGAACAGCACCTGAGCGCCGCGGAGTTGTTCGAGCAACGCCAGAGACAGTATCTGCTCGGCAAAAAGGTGACAAAGACAATTTACAATTCTTCAGGCGGCATTATAGTAAACAGCGGCGAGACAATCACCGAACAGGTAATAGATGAAGTAAAGGCAAACGGCAAACTGATAGAACTGGTTATGAATTACGAAGAATAAAGAATGTCGGGTCAGGAAATCCTGACCCGTTTCTTTAATACACAAAGAGATAAAATAGTCAGGGGAGTTGAATCAGGGAGTGAAGCGGATAAAAGATTACATTTGGTTCATATTGATCATTGCCCAGATTATTACGGGAACCGCTGCGGGCATGCTGCTTCTTTCAGGTTCTGAAGCCGGCCCGGAGATCGTGAACACAAGTGTTGGCGGCGTCCCATTGGACGGTCTTACCCCGGTTGAGGCAGCAGAAAAGCTTTTGGAATATTACAGGGAAAAGACCGGTAACGGTAAGATTGTAATAGAAATCGACGGCAACCCGTTTACAATCCCGTATACTGACATTGATGTCAGGGTTGACATAGAAAGTACCAGGAAGGCTTTGGAAGAGAAGCTTCCGGGTAACGAACTGGAAAAACTATTCTACGGAACCGGGAAAACAGTTGATCTTATCCCCGCGTTCACCTATAATTCCGGCAAGCTTCAAAAGATATTGAAGGAACTTCTTTCCCACTATGAAAAAGAACCCACGGCTGAAAGCTATGAAATCAGGAACGGAGCACTGGTCGTCATCCCCGGAGAGTCAGGCATAAGGGTCGACTACCAGTATCTCGAAGACAGGATAAAAGAGTTGATCTTCAGTTCGGATGAGCAGTTGAAAATAAGTTCAGGTTCATCTGAAGCGTTTGTAAGTATACCAGCCGTATCCGAATTTAATGAGCCTTTTTCTGTTATAGTATCAACCGGGAGAGTAAAGCTTGATACCGGCCTTGCCCCCGCCGCGCAGGATCGTTCGAAAGCGCTGCAGGGTCTTGTTGTTGAAAACGGGCAGGAATTTAGCCTGAAATCGGTCCTTGATTTTTCGGTATTTAAGGGTGACGTGGAGAAAGATCTGCTGAACCGAATGGCGACAGCCCTGTACCAGGCCGCGCTTCCCCTTGACGGGATCAGGATCGTCAGCAGGCTGCCTTCAAAAATGCCGGTATCATATACGGAGCCGGGTTTCGAGGCAGTCATCGAGGGCGAAAACGCCGACCTGACGTTGAAGAACGAAACAGGGAAAGCCCTGATGCTGTTCGCTGAGACCACGGACGATGCCTTTATTGTATATTTGGTTTCTTCGGGAGAGTTGAAGAAAGGAACGCTGTCGTCGGAGAAAAAGGACGAGGTGCAGCCTTCGGTAATTACAATCGTAAATAAGTCGCTCGGGAAGGATGAAACGAGGGTGGTTTCGGAAGGCGTTCCAGGGTTTACGGTATATGTTTACCGTACCATCGACGGCGTGACAGAGGAGTTGTACCGCGACAAGTACCAGCCCATAAGCAGGACCGTCGAGACAGGCGAAAAGCCTTCAACACCGGATTCGAAGTGAAAAAAAGGGAGGATAATAAAAGGACCGGAAATTATATACCCGATCCTTTTTATTACTTGCAGAAATTATGTTTTCCGATCTTCACCACGATCGGGCGGCTCCAGATCCACTTGCTTGTCGCGGTGGCAGGGTTGTAGTAATAAATACAGCCGTATGTCGGGTCCCAGCCGTTCAGTGCATCCCTTGCCGCCTTGTATGCCGTTTCATTGGGGGTAAGGTTTATCTGACCGTCAGCTACCACATCAAAAGCCCCCGCCTGGTAGATAACACCGGGAATCGTATTGGGAAAACGGCTGTCCTTCACCCTGTTCAGAATAACCGCCCCGACGGCCACCATGCCTTCATAGGGTTCGCCTCTTGCCTCCCCGTAGATCACCCTTGCCATCAGGTCCAGGTTCCTGTTATATTCAGTGGTTCCTGTGGGAAGACCGAGAGCGGCCAGTGTCTGTTTGCCGGCTATACCGTCGACTTTCAGGCCGTTTTTGCTCTGGAAATACCTTACCGCCTGGTAAGTCTGGTATCCGTATATGCCGTCGATGGCTCCCTTGTAATACCCCCAGGCTTTAAGCCTTTTCTGTATCTCGATGACTTCTTTGCCCCTGGAGCCGTAATAGGATATAACGATAGCGTAAAATAATTGTGGAGTTTTTAAAACAAAAAACAGAGATCAACTCTCCTGTGTTAAAATTTTTATAAA
>DUSJ01000046.1 GCA_012842645.1 Clostridiaceae bacterium
CCAGGAAAACCCGTACAATGTGGGTGTCGACTGCGCCATACTCATGAATCCGAAAGTATGGGTCGCTTCGGGCCATGTGGTTAATTTCTCTGATCCCCTGATCGACTGCAAGCAGTGCAAGGCGAGACACAGGGCCGACAAACTGATAGATGAATTCAACAAGGCCAACGGTATCAGCATGGTAGTCGACGGAATGTCCCATGAAGAAATGAAGGAGTATATGATAGAAAAGAAGATCCCATGCCCCATCTGCGGCGGGCATGAGTTCACCGACATAAGGAAGTTCAACCTCATGTTCAAGACTTACCAGGGCGTCACCGATGACTCCCAGAATGAGATATTCCTGCGTCCTGAAACTGCCCAGGGCATTTTTGTCAACTTCAAGAATGTCCAGAGATCAACCCGCAGGAAAATACCATTTGGTATCGGGCAGATCGGCAAGTCTTTCAGGAACGAGATCACTCCGGGCAACTTCACATTCAGGACAAGAGAATTCGAGCAGATGGAACTGGAGTTTTTCTGCGAGCCGGGGACCGACCTGGAATGGTTCCGCTATTGGAAGGATTTCTGCAGAAAGTGGCTGCTGGATCTTGGCATGAAGGAAGAGAATATCAGGATGCGTGACCATTCTAAGGAAGAGCTCTCCCATTACAGCAACGCCACCACTGACATCGAATACAAATTCCCCTTCGGCTGGGGTGAACTCTGGGGGATCGCAGACAGGACCGACTTCGACCTGAAGCAGCACATGGAGTATTCGAAAGAAGATTTATCGTATTTTGATCCCATTAAAAATGAGAAATATATCCCTTATTGCATCGAGCCGTCTCTCGGGGCAGACCGCGTGGCTCTGGCTTTCCTTTGCGACGCATACGAAGAGGAGGAACTTGATGACGGAGACGTAAGGACGGTACTGAGATTCCATCCTTTCCTCGCTCCTGTAAAGGTGGCTGTCCTTCCTCTTTCAAAGAAGCTTTCGGACGAAGCTTACAAAATATACGAAGAACTGAGCAGAAATTATGTCTGCGAGTTTGACGAGACAGGCTCCATAGGCAAGAGATACAGAAGACAGGATGAAATTGGCACGCCTTTCTGCGTAACTTATGACTTTGATTCGCAAAGTGACAGTTGCGTAACCATAAGGGAACGTGATACAATGCAACAGGTTAGGATTCCCATAAAGGAATTAAACGACTATTTCAAGGACAGAATTAATTTTTAGCAGGTATAGTTCAATCAATAACAGGAGCACACGCTTCTATTTAAAATACAGGAGGTAATAAGATACATGGCAAAATATGTTTATCTCTTCAGTGAAGGCAATGCATCGATGAGGAACCTGCTCGGCGGAAAAGGCGCGAATCTTGCCGAGATGACAGGTTTGGGGCTGCCTGTTCCCAGGGGATTCACGATAACAACCGAAGCCTGCACAAGATATTACCAGGATGGTCAGATGATAGCAAAAGATATCGAGGACCAGATCTATGAGTATCTGTCAAAAATGGAGCAGATCGTCGAGAAACAGTTTGGCAACCCGGATAATCCGCTCCTGGTTTCAGTCCGCTCCGGCGCAAGGGCATCCATGCCCGGCATGATGGATACGATTCTGAACCTCGGGCTCAATGATGTAGTTGTAGAAGGACTGGCAAAACTGACGAACAACCCCAGGTTCGCCTATGACAGCTACAGAAGGTTTATCCATATGTTCAGCGACGTTGTTATGGGGATAGACAAGAACAAGTTTGAGCGTATCCTTGAAGAGATGAAGGAAAAGAAGGGCGTCGAACTTGATACCGAACTGGATGCCAATGACCTGAAGGAACTGGTCAAAAAATACCAGGAACTGTACAGGAATGAGATAGGAAAAGACTTCCCGCAGGATCCGAGGGAACAGCTCATGGAGGCGGTAAAAGCGGTATTCCGTTCATGGAACAACCCGAGGGCTATCGTTTACAGGCGCCTGAATGACATTCCGGGAGATTGGGGCACCGCTGTCAACGTACAGGAAATGGTATACGGAAACATGGGCGATGATTCCGGCACGGGAGTTGCATTTACCCGGAATCCTTCGACTGGTGAGAAAAAGCTCTACGGTGAGTTCCTCATGAATGCCCAGGGCGAGGACGTCGTTGCAGGTATCCGCACACCCCAGTCCATCGATCAGCTTAAAGAGACCAATCCCGCAGCATATGAACAGTTTGTTAAAATAGCCGAAACCCTTGAGAAGCACTATCGTGACATGCAGGACATGGAGTTTACCATTGAACGCGGCAAGCTGTTCATGCTCCAGACCAGGAACGGCAAACGCACCGCCCAGGCTGCCCTGAAAATAGCGGTCGACCTGGTCAACGAGGGTATGATCACCAAGGAAGAAGCAATAATGAAGGTAGATCCCAGGCAGCTTGATTCGCTGCTGCACCCGAACTTCGAAGCAAAAGCCCTGAAGGCTGCGAAACCGATAGCCAAGGGACTTCCCGCTTCTCCCGGTGCCGCTACAGGAAAGATTTACTTTACTGCCGACGAGGCAAAAGCTGCTTATGACAACGGTGAAAAGCAGGTTATCCTGGTTCGTTTGGAGACATCTCCCGAAGATATCGAGGGAATGAACGTATCCCAGGGTATCCTGACTGCCCGCGGAGGCATGACATCCCATGCTGCAGTAGTTGCACGCGGTATGGGAAGATGCTGTGTAGCCGGCTGCGGTGAAATAAGAATAAACGAAGAAGAGAAGTATTTCAAAGATAAAGAAGGAAATATCTACAGAGAAGGCGACTGGATCTCCCTCGACGGGTCCACCGGAAATGTATATGCCGGTAAACTTCCGACAGTTGAGCCCGAGCTTACAGGATATTTCGGAACATTCATGCAGTGGGTGGACGAGATCCGCGTCCTCAAGGTAAGGACCAATGCCGATACGCCTGCTGATGCTGCTCAGGCTTACAAGTTCGGCGCAGAAGGAATCGGCCTCTGCCGTACCGAGCACATGTTCTTCGAAGGCGAAAGGATCAAGGCCATGCGCGAGATGATCGTCGCCCGCACCGAGGAGCAGAGAAGAAAG
>DUSJ01000047.1 GCA_012842645.1 Clostridiaceae bacterium
ATTCCGCCGATCCCCGAGCCGATTATAACCCCTGCCCGGTAAGGATCAATGGTCGAAAAATCGATACCTGCCATCTGTACAGCTTCCATTGACGCGTAAATGGCATATTGGGTAAACAGATCCATTCTTTTAGCTTCTTTTTTGTCTATGCGCTGCGTAGGGTCAAAATTGTCGATTTGCGCAGCCACTTTAGTCTGGTAATCGGATGTGTCAAACTTAGTTACTGTTTTAATCCCGTTCTTTCCTTCCTTTATCGCGTTCCAGAAGGTCTCAATGTCCGTGCCGAGCGAATGAACCACCCCAAGGCCCGTAACTACGACTCTTTTTTTCATCATTCTGACCTCCCCATAATCGATGAGACATGATATCAGCTTATATTAAGCAAAAAAGTCCCAACACTAAAATCAGCTGGGACTTTTTCAGATGGACAGGATATATCATCTTTATAAATGAACGAGGTTATTCCTGCATTCATCCGTGGATATAGTCTATTGAACCATATCTACCCGCTCACCTTCGTATTGATTACTGATGAGCCTTAATGTATTCAACAGCATCACCGACAGTGGTTATTTTCTCTGCTTCCTTGTCTGGTATTTCCAAATCAAATTCTTCCTCAAGAGCCATGATAAGCTCAACTATATCGAGAGAATCAGCGCCAAGGTCATCGATAAAAGAAGACTCCAGCTTAACCTCTTCCGGGTCAACACCCAACTGTTCCACGATGATATCCCTTACCTTTTCAAATATCATGCCATTCACCCCCTTCCAGACAGGAAATGTTCGATGTACTTATCAATATTATTGCTGCTTCCGGAAAATAAATACCACGATGTTTTCGCCGAAAGCATTCTCTTGAAATAATATTACATATACAACCCACCGTCAATATTTATTACCTGGCCAGTAATATATTGAGCCCTGTCGGATGCAAGGAAAACCGCCAGTTCAGCTACTTCGAAAGTTGTCCCAAACCTTCCGAGAGGTATGCTTTTCAGGTAATTTTCCCTGATTTCCGCAGAGAGTGAGTCCGTCATCTGGGTCTCAATGAATCCGGGGGCTATAGCGTTGCAGGTTATCCCGCGGGACGCGAATTCCCTTGCCACGGACTTTGTGAAGCCGATGAGCCCCGCTTTTGACGCGGCATAGTTGGCCTGCCCCACATTTCCCATAAGACCCGAAATCGAGGATATGTTTACTATGCTGCCTGAACGCTTTTTCATCATCACCCTGACAGCGGCTTTTGTGCAGAGAAAGGCGCTCCTGAGATTGGTTTCCATCACCCTGTCCCAGTCCTCTTCATCCATGCGTATCAGCAGCTTGTCTCGCGTTATCCCCGCATTGTTCACAAGTACGTCCAGGCTTCCGAACACGCTGACTGTTTTGTCCACGAGTTCCTGGGCCGCCTGCGGGGAACTCAGGTCCCCTGCGAAGCCTTCGGCCGAAAAGCCTTCTTTTCTGAACTCATCACGAACTTCATATACTTTGTCGGTCGTACCGGACAGCATCACATTGGCCCCAAGCTGCGCGAACCTGTATGCTATGGCGTGGCCTATGCCGCGGGTCGACCCCGTAACTATCACCGTTTTGCCCTTAAAACCGGTATCCATCGTTCTACCATCCTTGTAAAGTTACTGTTAAAGATAATTACGCTTCATTTCAGCCTTTCATCGCGGCGATGGCATTGTCCAGGGAAGCCTTGTCTTCCACATTGAGTACCCTGACCTCTTTATCGATCTTCCTGATGAAACCGCTCAGGGTCTTCCCGGGACCAATCTCCACGAAAGTATCAACGCCTTTGCTGATAAGGGTCCTTACGCAATCCTCCCAGAGTACCGGGCTGCTTACCTGGCGGACCAGGAGATCCCTGATCTCCTCCCGGGATTCGATCAGCCCGCCTGTCACATTTGTCACGACAGGTATTTCCATATCTTTTAATTCCACGTTCTCAAGCTCCGTGGCCAGTTTTTCGCCCGCAGGCCCAAGGAGACTGCAATGGAACGGCGCGCTTACATTAAGCAGCATGGCCCTTTTTGCGCCTTTTTCCGAGGCTATCCTAATGGCTTCGTTTACAGCGGCGGTCTCTCCCGCCACCACTATCTGCCCGGGGCAGTTGAAGTTGGCCGCTTCTACCACGCCATATTCACCGGCAAGACGGCAGATCTCAAGGACATCCTCCCGTGACAATCC
>DUSJ01000048.1 GCA_012842645.1 Clostridiaceae bacterium
CACCAGTCCTGGATGTTTTCCATCCAGTTGAAATAGATCTTGGAGAATCTTTCCGGCACGAATTTTATCGTACCGTTTTTGACGGCCTCAATAGCAGGCTCTGCCAGTGGTTTCATCTTAACGAACCACTGCCATGACACTCTTGGCTCGATTATTGTATCGCACCTGTAGCAGGCGCCGACATTATGATTGTGAGGTTTTACCTGTACAAGCAGCCCAAGGGCCTTAAGATCCTCTACCACCTGCCTGCGGGCCTCAAAACGGTCCAGCCCGGCATATTTTCCGCCGTTTTCGTTGATGGTGGCATCCTCGTTCATAACGTTTATTACCTCAAGGTTATGACGAAGGCCAACTTCAAAGTCATTGGGGTCATGGGCAGGAGTTATCTTAACAACGCCGGTCCCGAAATCCTTTTCCACGTAGGTGTCTGCAATTATCGGGATTTCACGGTTCATAAGCGGGAGCAGTACTTTCTTTCCTATAAGATGCTTATATCTTTCATCATCAGGATGAACCGCTACGGCAGTATCGCCCAGCATGGTCTCGGGCCGGGTGGTTGCCACCTCGATATACTCGTCCGATCCTACGACAGGATACTTTATATGCCAGAAGTGCCCTTCCTTTTCTTCATAATTTACTTCAGCATCGGAAATGGATGTCCTGCACGCCGGGCACCAGTTTATTATCCTTTCGCCCCTGTATATGAGCCCTTTCTCATAAAGGCGCACGAAGACCTCCAATACGGCTCTCGAAAGTCCTTCATCCATCGTGAACCTTTCGCGTTTCCAGTCGCAGGAGCTCCCCAATTTTTTCAGCTGTTCCACTATCCTGCCGCCGTATTGTTCTTTCCATTCCCATGCGCGCTTCAGGAAACCTTCCCTGCCCAGGTCCGCCTTAGTAATGCCTTCCTGGGCCATTTTTTCAACGATCTTGGCCTCCGTCGCTATGCTGGCGTGATCGGTCCCCGGGAGCCAGAGGGTGCAGTATCCCTGCATGCGCTTCATGCGTATCAGGATATCCTGCATGGTATTGTCAAGTGCATGGCCCATATGAAGCTGCCCGGTTATGTTGGGGGGCGGGATGACGATCGTGAACGGTTCCCTGTTATGATCGATGACCGCATGGAAATAGTCTTTCTCCATCCATTTGTTGTAAAGTCTTTCTTCAACCTGCTTCGGGTCATAGGTTTTTGCTATTTCTTTCATACTCACTCCCCAATCCTTTCAAGCCTGATGGAATACTTGATTTTCTATCTGAAGGCATAATATACCAGGAATACGCCCGGCAACATGAGCAGGAGTCCCAATATTTTCACCCTGATTGTAGCCTTGTTGAACATATACTCGTCAAGCTCTTCCTCAGTAAGCTCTTCAGCCTCGTCAACAGTCATTTTCCTGTCAAGTTTCGTTTTTCTCACTATGATCTTGGCTCCATAGTTAATCGCCGCCCCGATACCTATCAGTAAACATGCCAGTATTTGAAAGAAAGTCATAGATGCAGATTCCCTTTCTGTGTCAATTAAGATTGTTGTTTCATAATATAAAGGCTTTCATCCTTATTGGACGAAAGCCGGCTTCCGCGGTACCACCAAAATTCCCTTTCGGGCTCTCACAGACTTTAACGGGTCTTATCCGGCATGACCTACTGCGTATACAAACTAATGTACCTGTTCAGCCACGCAAGCTCGGGAGCGACCTTCAGCGAAACATTGCCACGGGAATGCTTTCAGCCTGCGGCATTCCCTCTCTGTCCGGATATTTGCGCCTACTCCTCTCCGTCATCGCATTTATGCTTGCATAAATTCATACAATTGATATTAATTAATCAATATACCGTTGTCAAGAGGCAAACGGCTCAGTTCACCAGTAGAACCATGCAACAATACAGACTTATACTGAACTCAGCTTATCAACAGCCTGGTTTTCATCCGGCAAGAAAAAAATATCTTTTCCTTTATTGCTCTTATACTATCCTGCTTGTCATAATAATTCTCCGGTTTATCAATGCTTTTCTTTTTATTTTTTACCCGTATGTCCTGGCATAGTCCACATATTTAAACCTGATACCGGTGCTGCTCTCCTGCCATTCACCTTCATATGTCTTTTTAAAACCAAGGGTTTCGTCAAGGTTGACCAGGTGGGTGTCGGCATCAAATTCCCCGTCTATTTTTGTTATCAGCGCCGTGCTGCAGTACGGAAGAAGCAGGTTATAGACGCTTTCCCCGCCGGCAACAAAAGCTTTGGCAGCGCTGCAGTCAATATAATTTGAAAGTTCTTCAAGGTCATGGACCACCACTGCCCCCTCGCATGTGTAGTTCCTGTCCCGTGTAAGCACCACATTGATGCGGTCAGGCAGAGGTTTTTTATCCCTGAAGCTTTCAAGGGTCTTTCGGCCTACAATGATGATATTGCCTTTCGTAAGCTGCGAAAATCGCTTCAGGTCTTCCGGGATCGGTTTCAGCAGCTTATTTTCTTTGCCAATTCCCCAGTTTCGATCGACTGCAGCGATCAGGATCAGGTTTTTTCTCATATTGGTCTCCTTAATGCAATATTCGGCTTAAAACAAGGCAGCGTCAGACTGTACGAAAATTCTCAGGCTGTGTAATTATTCAAACTGTTTGCTTAATTCGCTTAAAAGCAGCGTGCCTGCTGCCAGGCTCCACGAAATTATACTGCTACAGGGATATTTTTTATCTGCGGCCCTGGCTCGTATCCTTCAAGGGCGAAATCGTCCACTGTAAACTTGTAGAAATCCTTAATATCAGGATTCATTATAAACCTGGGCGCTTTCCCGGGTTCTCTCGAAATAAGCTCCCTTACCAGCGGCTCATGACGGTCATATATATGGGCATCAGCTATGACATGGACCAGTTCTCCTGCCTTCAGTCCGCTTACCTGGGCGAACATGTGGAGCAGGACCGAGTACTGCACCACGTTCCAGTTGTTGGCTACAAGCACGTCCTGGGAGCGCTGGTTCAGTATGGCGTTTAGCTTGTTTCCCGTAACGTTGAAGGTCATGCTGTAAGCGCAGGGATAAAGGTTCATCTCATGGAGATCCGCATGGTTGTACAAATTCGTGATTATCCTGCGGCTGTACGGATTGTTTTTCAGATCGTACAGGACCCTGTCTACCTGGTCAAACTCGCCTTCCTTATACCTGTGCTTTACTCTCAGCTGATAGCCGTATGCCTTTCCTATGGAGCCGTCTTCATCAGCCCAGGCGTCCCATATATGACTGTTGAGATCCTTTATATTGTTGGATTTTTTCTGCCAGATCCAAAGGATCTCATCTATGGCAGCCCTGAAATTCGTAGGCCTTAAGGTCAATATGGGAAACTCCTGCGAAAGATCATACCTGTTAACTATACAGAATCGCTTTTTTGTATAGGCGGGGGTTCCGTCAGGCCAGCGCGGACGCACATTCGTTCCTTCGTCAGAAAAACCGTTTTCAAGGATATCCTTGCACATTTCGATAAATATCAAATCCGCTCTGCTCACTAAAAACCCTCTCCTTGTCTAACCTTGTCGTTTTTATTTGAATAAATAATATAATATATGGCGCAATAAATCAACGCAGATACTCTAAAACGCACAGGCAAGAAGAACCGTCACACTGTGCGTAAACCAATCATTGCGGCTGTAGCCTGCAGCGATTTATCGCTCCGTGAATCCATCCGGGATTCAAG
>DUSJ01000049.1 GCA_012842645.1 Clostridiaceae bacterium
CTCGATATATATGAACTGTTCCCCGCATTTGTATTTTCATGCATAGCCATTGTAATCGCGTCGCTCCTGTCGGAGAAACCGTCGGCAGAGATAGAAGAGGAGTTCGAGAAGGCAAAGGCTTACAAAGCGGGATAATAAAATAGGTAGAATAAAATGGGTTGTCCATGTCTGACAACCCATTTTATTATATGCATCTCCAGGATTAATCGAAGGCATAATTGATTTTGATTTTCCTAAAAGTGGTATATTTCTAAAGACAGACATTGCTAATTAAAATTCCTGTTTTTTAATTTACATAGGAAGGAAGGAATACTTATGAAAATCGGCCTGAAGGGTAAGATGCTGCTTGTGATAATACTGCTTCTTGTAACATCATTTGGTACGGTTGCTATTGTGGGCTACAGCGAGATGAACAGAAATATTTTAAAGCTGGCAGAAACCCAGCTAAAGACTAAAGCGGAATATATGGTTGCAAAAACCGGCAGATATTTTTCCGAGAGGGAGACGCTTCTGAAGGATGAAGCAAGGCATCTGCAGCAGGCTGTCAACGAAGGCTCAAGGCAATACCTTAAGTCTTACCTGGAATCCGTTTATCCGGATCTTTCAGAAAAATATAAAATTGTTGATATATACATAGGGTATCCTGATGGCAGCGCAGATTGCGGAACCGGCTGGGTGCCTGACGATCCTGCCTGGAAGTCTTATGAACGCCCATGGTATGTCAAGGCGGCTGAATCAAAAGGTAACATAGTCTACACTGGTATCGAGATTCATAGTATAATCAGCGGATGCAGACAAAAAGGAAGCGAGGGATGAGTTGCCCTGCTTCCTTTTTTGCATGCCGGAATTTCACTGCCAAATCTGTCATAAAAAAACCCCACGGCAATAAAATATTAGTAAACATATTGACATAGTATGTAATAAGGTGTATCATAGCACCAATGAATTTGAGCAATCCAAAAAAGAAAGGAGAGGAATGCCATGTATAGAGCAAAAATTTCTTATGAATACATGATGTGTTGCAGCCGAATGTCGTTCTCCCGGGCATATCCTTATGGCCAGGTGCATTCGTCTGCTTTGTGTTTTACTGATGTGTACATTTCATAATTCCCATGAATGCGGAAAAGGCCATATGCCCGGGAGCTGAACTAAAAGCCCCGGTTTTTTTATGCTCAGATTCAATGCAAGGTGTGACGGCACCATATCATCAAATTCGAAATGAGGTGTAGAAGATTATGAAGAATATATGGAAGAAAACAGGAGCAGCAATTCTCGGATTAATACTTGCGGTATCGGCTCTTACAGGCTGCGGAGCCAGTCAGACTGCCACACAGCCAATAACCGGAAAAAGCGTTGTTTACAGAACGCTGGATGAAATTAAAAAAAGCGGTACGATCAATATTGGCGTTTTTTCTGACAAGTATCCCTTCGGTTATGTGGATGAAAACGGCGAATATCAGGGCTACGATGTTTACTTTGCAAGGCGGATCGGTAAAGATCTTGGAGTTGAGATCAACTTCGTATCTACTGAGGCGGCAAACCGTATTGAGTATCTTCAGACCGGCAAAGTAGATATTATTCTTGCTAACTTTACGGTGACGGAGGAACGCGCACAGGCAGTTAACTTTACTTTGCCGTACATGAACGTGGCCCTGGGAGTCGTATCCCCTGTCCATAGGGTAATCACCAGCCTGGATGAAATCGGTCCCGGGGACGAAGTGATTGTCATTTCAGGAACGACGGCAGAGACCTATTTGGAGAAAAACCATCCGAATATAAAACTTCAGAAATACGATACATACGCAGAAGCCAAGACCGCCCTTGAAAACGGGAACGGCGTAGCCTGGGCAAATGACAACACCGAGGTCATCGCCTTTGCCATCGAGAATCCCGGTTTCACAGTGGGCATTCCTTCCCTTGGCAGCGCTGACACCATTGCCGCCGCTGTTGCCAAGGGCAACAAGAGCCTGCTGGACTGGCTGAACAATGAAATTATTTCCCTCGGTAAGGAGAAATTCTTCCATGCTGCTTACGAAGCAACCCTGCTGGACATCTACGGTAAAGAATATGAAGATATCCTTGTAATAGAGGGAGGCGGCGCTGCCGCTGCCGCACTTTCCGCCGCCAGGAACCATTCTGCCAAAGCTGTCAAGATTGGTGTTCCCGATGACAGTACCAATCAGGCACGAGCCATTAAGCATCTGGAATCCGCCGGCCTGATTACTGTTGACCCTGCCGCAGGCTACACTCCCGAGCTTGCTGATATTACCGGCTACATTTACGACGTGGAGCTGGTTCCCACCACCGCAAACACTCTGCCGTCAACCCTGGACGATTTTGGCGCAAGCGTCATCAACGGCACATACGCAATTCCGGTGGGACTGGTTCCCTCCCGTGACGCCCTGATTATCGAAAAGCAGGACGTAAGCGGCGACAACCCTTATGTGAATGTCATTGTGGCAAGAACCGCTGATGCCGATAACGAAATCTATAAAAAGATAGTTGCCGCCTACCAAACCCAAATCGTGGCAGAGTATATCCTGACCAAGTATAAAGAGGCATACTTCCCCGCCTTTGATTATGATGTCAGCTTCACTGACGGTGATGCCGTTGTTGCGGAAGTAGACAGCTATAAATCCGATCCAAAGGGCAAGACTGTTGTGAAGGTCGGTGTATGCGGGGCTTCCAACGACCAGTGGAAGGCTGTGCAGAAGGTGCTGGATGAGGAAAACGCCAATATTTACATTGAACTGGTAACCTTTGACGCCTATAACCTCCCCAATGAAGCTCTGCATAACGGCGATATTGATCTGAATGCGTTCCAGCACAAAGCATACCTGAAAAACGATTCCGCCGCCAACGGCTATGATTTGAAGGCGATTGGCGATACGCTGATTGCCCCTCTCTGCCTATACTCCAAAAAGGTTTCCTCCCTGGAGGAACTTAAGGACCTGGCAGGTTTGGCAAAGTGAAAAAACAGATGGGGGCTGCTTCTTCATTGCGAGATGTAGCCTCCTTTTCAAGGAGGTAACATGATAGTCATTAAAAATCTGAGCAAAGTATATCATCTTAAATCGGGTGATGTGACCGCATTGGAAAATGTGAGCATGACGGTGCAGGAAGGGGAAATCTTCGGTGTCATCGGAAATTCCGGTGCGGGAAAATCCACCCTTGTACGATGTATAAATCTTTTGGAGCTGCCGGATTCCGGCTCGGTTACGGTAAACGGAACCACACTGTTCCAAACAGAAGAAAACGGTACTCTCGTAGTGCTGCCCGAAAAGGAGCTGAACCGTCAGCGCAGGCAAATCGGCATGATTTTTCAGCACTTTAACCTGCTGGACAGAAGCACGGTATTTGACAACGTCGCATATCCCCTGAAATACTCCGGGTTAACCAGGAAGGAAATCCGCCGACGTGTGGGAGAGCTTCTGGAACTGGTGGATTTGAAGGATAAGGCATCGGTTTACCCTTCCCAGCTTTCGGGAGGACAGAAACAGAGGGTTGCCATTGCCCGCGCTTTGGCGAACAATCCCAGGGTGCTTCTGTCAGATGAGGCAACCAGCGCCCTTGACCCGGATGCGACGGAGTCGATTCTGCAGCTTTTGGAAAAGCTGAACCGGGAACTTGGGCTGACCATTGTGATCATCACCCACGAAATGGCAGTCATAAGAGCTATATGTGATAAAGTGGCCGTGATGGAGCAGGGGCACGTGGTGGAATGCGGTGATACCTACCGCATTTTCTCCCGGCCCCGGGCTGAAATTACCAGGCGTTTTGTCAGCTCGACATCCGGCTTCTCCCAGGCGGATAAGCTGATAGCACGCTGGGATGAGATCCTTGCCGGAAAGGAAAATGGCGCTTTTTATCTGCTTCTTTTTACGAGGGACTCTTTGAGCCAGGCGACCGTTTCCCGTATTTCCAGGGAGTACGGGGTGGATTTGGATATTCTTCTCGCCAACATTGAACTTTTGCGGGGCGGCTCTATCGGACGGATGCTGGTTGCAGCATCGGGAAACGGAGAGAGTATTCAGGCAGCTTTGAGGGATTTGAAACAGCACCATGTAGAAGTTCGGGAGGTGACGGGATATGCAGTGGATTGAGAGTATCGCGCCCAATTTGGCGAAGTACTGGGATAAGTTTACAGAAAGCTGCCAGGCAACGGTTTCCATGTTTTTTATTGCAGGCGGTATTACCTTTATACTGGGCCTGTTCTTTGGCGTTATTCTTACTGTCACCAAACAGGACGGTATTTACCCCAACAGGATATTGTTCGGCATTGTGGATATAGTGATTAACTTTTTCCGCGCCATTCCATTTTTGATTCTGCTGATTTTCCTGATTCCTTTAACCCGTGCCCTGACGGGAACTGCCATCGGGGTAAAAGGCGCCATTGTTCCTTTGGTGTTCGGTGCAGTGCCTTTCTATACCAGACAGGTGGAATCCGCTCTTGCGGGAGTCAGCGGAGGCAAAATTGAAGCTGCAAGGAGTATGGGCAGCGGGGTGTTCGGGATTGTGTTCCGGGTCTATCTCCACGAAGCCGTACCCGATTTGATTCGCGCTACTGTTATCA
>DUSJ01000050.1 GCA_012842645.1 Clostridiaceae bacterium
AACATGTTAAAATATTAAATTTTTATGAATTTTCATTTCTCACAGTATCTTCCTTACATTGAAAACCGATCCCAATACAAGCCAGTTCTGCGGGAAATATCTGTTTATTGTCCAGTAGCTCAGTCCGCCTACCCTGAACTCATTGGCAAGGGTAAGCTTGGCCAGTATGCTCCTGGCGTCTTCGAACCAAACTTCATGCTCCTGTCCGTTTTCATCATAATACCTGAAGAACGGGGCCTGCGCTATAGGATCGTAGTTTATATAGGCCCCTACCCTGTATGCAAGGTCTACCGCACCCACGTTTGATATTGTCTGCGCCGCGGTTCCTTCCCTGTAAGGCAGGGTCCAGTTATAGCCGTAATTAGGTATACCCATGAATATCTTTTCTCTCGGGATGGCTGTCACAGCATAGTTGAGGACCTTCCGTACCTCGTTTAGCGGAGCGACTGCCATGGGAGGACTGTAAGTATATCCCCATTCATAGGTCATCAGGATCACGTGATCAGCCAGTGCGCCATGAACTGGGTAATCATGGGCTTCATACAACCTGCCTCTTTGATCGGCAGATATCTTCGGGGCAAGGGCGGTGGTAACGCTGAAACCCATAGGACGAAGCCTTGATACGACTTTTCTAAGGAAATTATTATACTTCTCCCTGTCTTCAGGATAAACATACTCAAAATCGATGTCCAGGCCGCTGTAGTTTTTTTCCTGCATGATTCTGACCACGTTATTTATAAGTGTATCCTGCAGCGAATCGCTGCTGAGAATTGTCCTGGCCAGATCGCTGTCAAATCCGCCCTCGTCCCCTATATTGGTTATAACCATCAGGGGAGCCACCCTTGCCGCCCTGGCGGCCTGGATCAGCGGAAGATCATTGATGGTATCAAGGCTGCCGTCGCTGTTGACCTGGTAACTGAATATACTCAAGAAAGTCAGGTAAGGCAGTGTTTTTCCAAGTACGTCCATGCTTATATCAGGGAACGCATAACCGTTTACCATGATTGGGCCGAAATTGATTGTCTTTTCCGGAATGTTTACCACCTGTCCGATCGCGAGTCTGGCAGGATCGGTTATTTGGGGATTAACTCTAAGTATGTCGCTGATTCGTACCTGGTATTGCATTGCAATAAGGAAAAGGGACTCTCCCCTTCTTACCACGTGCTGCCTGTTTCCCTCGAGAATTACCAGTGTCTGACCTGGCACAAGGCTGTCAGGATTCTGAAGCTCGTTATCCGATACGATCTTCTGCCATGAAACGCCGTACTGGCTGGCAATTGAATATACACTCTCGCCAGGCTGTACTACATGAATTTCCATGATTGAAACCATTCCTTTCCGTGTTTAATGAAGAAATGCCGGAATGCAGGGATATCTAATTTAACATATGCATCTTGCAGGCACTTTGCCTGTTTGGACAGGGATGAATAAATATAAATAATATTCTGGATTTTTAACTTATTATGGTGTAAACTATTCTATCAAAGGAGCGTGGTGATATGGAAATAAGAGTAGAACTCACTAAAAACCCTAAACCCAAGCCTGACAGCGATAGTCTTGGTTTTGGAAGATACTTTTCCGATCATATGTTCATAATGGACTATTCAGTGGATAAAGGCTGGCATGATCCCAGAATCGTACCCTATGGCCCAATTCCCTATGAACCGTCGATCATGGTTTTCCATTACGGACAGAGCGTTTTTGAAGGTTTGAAGGCATACAGGACAGACAGCGGCCAGGTAGTGCTTTTCAGACCTGAAGAAAATATGAAGAGGCTTAACGCTTCATGCGACAGGTTATGCATACCGCTGATCGATGAAGAATTTGCCCTCGAGGCGCTGAAGAAACTTATAAACATAGATATAGACTGGGTTCCTTCCGGTAAAGGCACCTCTCTGTACATCAGGCCCTTCGTCATAGCTACAGATCCTTTCCTTGGCGTCCGTCCTTCTTATACATACCAGTTCATCATTATAACCGGTCCTGTAGGCGCTTATTACAAGGAAGGGCTTAATCCTGTAAGGATATACGTTGAACCAAATTATGTCCGTGCCGTTATTGGCGGCCTTGGTGAGAGTAAAGCAAGCGCCAATTACGCTGCAAGCCTAAAAGCCCAGGAAGCAGCAAAGGAAAAAGGATATACCCAGGTTCTGTGGCTTGACGGCATTGAGAAGAAATATGTCGAAGAAGTCGGCACCATGAACGTGTTCTTCGTTATAGGCGATGAAGTGGTGACTCCTGCGCTCAATGGCAGCATCCTCCCGGGCATAACAAGAAAATCATGCATAGAGCTGCTCCGTCATTGGGGATTCAAGGTCAGTGAAAGAAAGATCTCCATCGAGGAGGTTTACCAGGCTAACGAAAAAGGTCTTCTCCGGGAAGCTTTCGGTACCGGCACCGCTGCGGTTATCTCCCCCATCGGCGAACTGTACTGGAACGATGAAAAGATCGTTTTAAGCGGCGGCAGGATCGGCGAGCTTTCACAGAAGCTCTACGACAACCTGACAGGTATCCAGTACGCAAAAATACCCGATCCTTTCAACTGGGTCGTAAAAGTCTGAACAATGAAGCAGGGGGACGGTTCCTCTGCTTCATTTTTTATAACTGGTGCAAGATAACCGCCCCTTTGTTTCATCCGGATAAGGTAACGCGAGATAAAAGATAATCGTTCCCAAAATTGAGAAAACAACCGGATATGTTTTCAAATTGACATATTTCCCGTTTTATCCTTTAAAAAAACTTAAAAAAGTACTTGAAATCGTTTCGTAATCATATTATAATTAATTTCGCCGTTGCGGATTGGTGTAATGGTAGCACGACTGACTCTGGATCAGTTTGTTAGGGTTCAAATCCTTAATCCGCAGCCATTTTAAAGCCGGTATCCAGAGACCGGCTTTTTTATTTGAAGCAGAGGGACGGTTCCTCTGCTTCATTTTTCTATTATTTGGAATCTAATTTAAGGTAAAAAAGGGATGAAGCACAGGAACCGTCCCCTTGCTTCACTTAAAATTTGATTCCGCAGGAGTGGGCGTGACAGATGGCGACGGCCAGGGCATCGGCCGCATCGTCGGGCTTCGGGATCCTGTCAAGGTTGAGAAGAACTTTCACCATTTGCTGAACCTGTTCTTTTTTCGCCCTTCCGTAACCGACTACCGCCTGCTTGACCTGGAGGGGCGTATATTCGGTCACCTTTATTCCCGCTTTTGCGGCAGAAAGCATTGCAACTCCCCTTCCATGCCCCACCTTGATAGCAGTTTTAACATTGGTATTGAAAAACAGTTCCTCGATCGCCATAGCATCGGGTTTATATTTATTTAACAGGAAATCCAGCCCCTGGCTAAGCTTAAGGAGCCTTTCCGAAAGTTCCTGGTCCGCTTCGGTCGATATTACTCCCACTTCCACTACTGAAAACCTGTTGCCTTTGTAATCTATGATCCCATAGCCCGTTATTGCGAACCCGGGATCTATGCCGATAATCCTCATTTGATCCCCCTGCAGATAATATATAACCAAAGTATTGAATAATTATACAGTGTATTGTATAATTATTAATAATATTTACATATTAATTTTATCATAGATTGGAGAGATATTTAATGAGCAGGGATAAAATAGTACTCGCCTATTCTGGCGGCCTGGATACTTCAATAATCATTCCGTGGCTGAAAGAGAATTATGATGCCGAGGTCATCGCTGTCGCCGCAGACGTGGGACAGGGCGAAGAACTTGATAACCTCAGGGAAAAAGCAATCAAAACAGGTGCAAGCAAAATATATATAGAAGATCTTACCGAAGAGTTTATAATTGATTTTATATATCCCACTCTTAAGGCCGGCGCTGTGTATGAAGGCAAGTACCTGCTGGGCACTTCTTTCGCAAGACCGCTTATAGCAAAAAAACTGGTCGAAATCGCAGAAAAGGAAGGCGCTTATGCAATTGCCCACGGGGCGACCGGAAAAGGCAACGACCAGGTCAGGTTTGAGCTGACGGTCAAAGCCCTTGCCCCTCACCTGAAGATCATCGCTCCATGGAGGATATGGGATATCAAGTCAAGGGAAGAGGAAATTGATTACGCGCTGGCAAGAAACATACCCATCCCCGTCAGCAAGGACAGCAATTACAGCCGTGACAGGAACATCTGGCATTTGAGCCACGAGGGTTCCGAGCTTGAAAACCCTGCCAACGAACCTTTATATGACAGGCTTCTGCAGCTTTCCGTTACGCCTGAAAAAGCTCCTGACAAACCAACATACGTGGAAATAGAATTTGAAAAGGGCATTCCGGTCAAGGTAAACGGCGAAAAGCTGTCTCCTGTTGAGCTGCTTAAAACCCTGAACAGAATAGGCGGCGAAAACGGGATCGGAATAGTCGATATCGTTGAGAACAGGCTGGTCGGCATGAAATCCCGCGGTGTTTACGAGACTCCGGGCGGAACCATCCTTTACGCTGCCCACCAGGAGCTTGAAAGCATAACCCTTGACAGGGACACGGCTCATTACAAGGCTCTTGTAGCGCAGCGTTTCGCTGAGCTCGTATATTTCGGACAATGGTATACTCCCCTGCGCGAAGCTCTCTCCGCTTTCGTTGATTCTACCCAGAAGTATGTAACAGGCAAAGTAAGGCTTAAGCTGTATAAAGGCAATATAATTCCGGCTGGCGTGACTTCGCCGTATTCGCTGTTCAGCGAGGAACTTTGCACTTTCGGCGAAGACCATGTCTACAACCAGAAAGACGCAGAAGGCTTTATTAACCTGTTCGGCCTTCCCTGCAAAGTGCAGGCCAATATGAAGAAACTGAACAATATTAAGGATTAAGGATCTGGTTATTATGAAGCTTTGGGGCGGCAGGTTCTCAAAAAACACCGACAAACTGATGGATGATTTCAACTCATCAATACATTTTGACAGCAGGATGTATAGACAGGATATTATGGGCAGCGCCGCGCATGTAAAAATGCTTGGCGCTTGCGGCATTATTCCCCAACCGGACGCAGATCTGATTTATAAAACCCTGTTCGAGATCCTTGACGATATTGAAAACGGCAAAGTTGAATTTGAAGTTTCTGCCGAAGATATCCATATGAATATCGAAAAAATCCTTATATCAAGGATCGGGGACGTGGGAAAAAAGCTCCACACCGGAAGGAGCCGCAATGACCAGGTTGCATTGGATATAAGGTTATACCTGAGGGATGAAGTCAAAGAAATCAAATCCATGCTTATATCCCTTCTCCGTGTTGTTTTGAGAATCGCCGAAGAAAACATCAATACGATCATGCCCGGTTATACCCACCTTCAGAAAGCCCAGCCGATAACTCTGGCCCATCACATGATGGCATACTTTCAGATGTTCAGGCGTGACCTTGAACGTCTTGATGACTGCCTGAAAAGGATGAATGTCATGCCTCTTGGTTCAGGCGCGCTGGCAGGCACCACCTATCCCATCGACAGGAACATGGTGGCCAGGGAGCTTGGTTTTGACCGGATAACCGAAAATAGCCTTGATGCGGTAAGCGACAGGGATTTTGCCATCGAGTTGGCATCCTGCCTGTCCATAATTATGATGCATTTGTCACGCTTCAGTGAAGAGATAATCCTTTGGAGTTCCAGCGAGTTTTCTTTCATAGAGCTTGACGATGCCTACAGCACAGGTTCGTCCATAATGCCCCAGAAGAAAAATCCTGACGCCGCCGAGCTGGTTCGCGGGAAAACCGGTCGCGTATACGGGAGCCTGATGGCCCTGCTTACCCTGATGAAGGGGCTTCCCCTTGCATATAACAAGGATATGCAGGAAGACAAGGAAGCCATTTTTAACGCTGTTGACACGGTAAAGCAATGCCTTCCCATATTTACGAGATTGCTCGATACCATGAAAATCAGGAAAGACAACATGTACAACTCGGCAAAAGGCGGATTTACCAATGCCACCGATATGGCCGATTACCTGGTCAGGAAAGGTATCCCGTTCAGGGATTCCCATGAGATCGTTGGCAGGATGGTAGCGTATTGCCTGGGAAAAAACAAGGGCATCAGCGACCTGACAATGGATGAGTTTAAATCGTTCTCTGACAGGATCGGCGATGACGTTTATGATGCCATCAGCCTTGAAACCTGCGTGAACGAAAGAAAATCCCCCGGCGGGCCTTCTCCTGCAAGCGTTGCTGTTTCGATAAATAACGGCAAATCATATCTTTATAATGTAAGCGAATAATCCTCCTATGATGTGAGCGCTGTTACTGATCTGGGGGCGGTATCACGGATGAGTCCCGGATAAAAATATCACCCCCCTGCTTCTCTTTTATTCTGTTATAACAGGAATTTCATAACAGCAATAAAAAAGCGGGGGAGCAACCTTGTTCCCCCGCCTATTAATAAAGCCCCGATCCATTGTCATCGAGGCTTTCAGTAAGGTTTCACTTTTTTATCCAATGCCTTTCCGAAGCTATGCCAGGAGTTTCTTATCTTCCCTCGCATCTCTTCGTCAAGGGTGCTCTCGATGACGCTGTTAAGCTGCTTTCTCATAGCATAATACTCTTTGATATCGAATTCTTCTTTATTAAGGAGTTCATCCATTTCTTCGAGCCAGGCAAGAAGATACTGGATACCCATATATTCCTTTGTTATTTTTTTCTTAAGGTGGGCAACCACCAGCTTGACGGCTTTTCTCTTAACTTCAGCTTCGTCGACCGGCTTCCTGTTATTCTTAGCTTCAGACATGTCTGTTTCCTCCCTTCAATCCCCATAAAATAATTAAACAAAAAAATGTCACTACGCAAAAAAACCTCAACCCGGCAGAATATACTGCCGGATCGGGAATTTCTTTGTTGTTTGAATTATGTAATTATGCCCTTGGAAACCTATGTATTCATTTTACATCATTTCGTCACATAAATCAATGATTCCCATTGCCAATTATGAAATAATGCAATAGAACACATGCCGGCATTTTAATAAGTAATCAGTTTTTTGCCACCAAGCCTGTCCTGGTTCACTTCATCCAATTTTTCTTCAGGAACCACTATTGTTGACGGATCTCCGTCACTGATAAACATTCTCGAAGAGGTCATCCTCGGAAGCCACCATGTAAGGTCGCAGTCAACAGGTACTCTCCCCTGGGCTCTAATACGGCTCACATAATCGCTTTTATACTTGACTGAAATGGACGGGACCGAAGGATTGGCCCCCACAGCCAAAATACTTTCATTATAGTATTCTGTGTTGTTATATACCCCTCTTACCAGCAGAGGTCTCAGATCTTTATTGACGGGCTGGCTGCCAAAAGGCAGAGCCATTGAATAAAATCTTAACCCTGGAAGTATTTCTTCTGCCTTTTCCTGGTTCTTTCCTATGGCCTCCTGTATCCTTTCGGCATTATTGTTCTTTGCATCGCTGAAGTCTACATGTCCCCATGTGTGGGTGCCAAGTTCAAATCCGAGGCTGAGCAGTATTTCAAAACGTTCCCTCAGGGTGCCCTGTCCCTTAAAGGTTTCATTGCCCCTGTCCATGTTGACATAGAAAATGCCCCTGAGCCCGAAATCCGGGTGTTTTTTGCTGAATTCGACCATGACCCCGACAGCCGATTTCGGATTGACCTTAAGCGTGCCGTTTTCTTCTATAAGATTGAATTGCCCGGGTGTTCCGTCGTCAAAAGTAAACACCATGGGCTTGCAGCCTGCAGGAACCGATATATTGCAGTCAATAAAGTCCGCCATGCTGATCAGCCTGTATCCTTCGTTATAAAGAGTCTCCAGGAGCTGCTCAAACTCGGCGAAAGTCGTAGTAAACTCCTTTTCTGTTTTTTCTTCGTATGCCTCTATAAAGTTATGGAACATGACTATGGGGATCTCTCCAACCTCATTGGGCTTGAATACCTCATAATCGGTACGTATCACAAGTCCTCCGGGATTGCCCGGCCTACCCGGATAATTATCCTGGTTCCCGGGGTCGGTCGGATTATCAGTCGCATCCGGATTATCCGAGGGTACCGGGTTATCAGAAGGTGAAGGTGGTTCAGGATTGGCCGGCGTCTGGACAGGCGTCGATCCCGGCGTTACTGTAGCGACCGGACCAGGCGTATTTTCCCCCGTCAGGTTTTTATCACTCAAAACGGCCATGACAATTATATATACAATAATCAAAGCCATTATACCTATCGCTGACAATATAAGTTTTCCCCTGATTTTCATGCTGTCTTTCCTTTCATCCTCAGTATTCAATGCCCTTTCTTGCGCCTGTTCCCTTGTCAAACGGGTGCTTTTCTTTTCTCATCACAGTGATATAATCGGCAATATCTTTCAGCTTTTCGGATGCTTCCCTTCCCGTCAGCACAAACTCTGTCCGAGGGCAGCTTTCTATGAGCCGGATCAGGTCCGTTTCGGCAAGGAATCCGCATGAGACCGTATCCAGGATCTCATCGAGCACGATAAGGGTATAATCTCCGCTGACTGCGGCTTCACATATATCACGGAACCCGTTTATTATATCTTCCCCTGTTTCTTCGAGCTGGGATGGACTCATGTTCCAGATAAACGTTTTATGCCGCATGACAGGCCGTTTGAGCACCAGGCCGTCCATATCCTTCAGGATATTGAGTTCGCCGGTAAACATGTTCTTAAGGAACTGGGCAAATAATACCTTGCCGCCAGAACCTATATTCCTTACCGCCAGACCTATCGCGGCAGTAGTCTTTCCTTTACCGTCACCGATATAAATATGAACCATAGATCCATCCGTATTGCCCCGGCAGACTTAATCCGCCGTTTTTTCAGCAAACAAAAATGACAAGGGATCAGAGAATTCTCTTGCCATTTTTATTATAGTACACAGGTATTATAAAAACAATACAAAGGAAAAACGGTAATAATTACGTTTTTATTTCACGTCAAAGCTTTCCGCCCCTGAACCGATAACCTTTGTTAATGCTTTTTTTATTTAACCTGTCGATCAGCCCGGAAGACTTTTTATAGGTCCCGGACCTTCCTGTACGTTCTGACAGGATACTCGAAATTGCCCCCGTGATCAGCGAAATGGCTCCGAAAAGCACTGTATTCCATGTAAAAGTTATGCGCCCGTCAAGTATCGAGCCTATTATGTATGTTATAACCGAATAAATGAGCGCTGTCAGCAGGCTTGAAGCAAGGCTGTTTTCAGGATTCTTTCTGGCTGCCATGTTCCCGCCGGCGAAAACTCCAAGGATGGTCGCTGCAATGGCTGACGGGAGGGGATACATCTCGGGAAAATCCGTAAAACAAAGCAGCAGGGCGGCTATTACCAGGATAGCGAACGTCGCTGCCAGGGCAGCTGCAGTTGATTTTAATATATTGAATAAAAACCCGGAAGAGAACCTGGCATTATATTTATCTTCCACAAAAACCCCTCCGACCAGAGTCTTGTCAACTACTTAATACTATTCATGGCAAGCAGGAGATAGAACCTGTATTGTAACCCATTTATCCGTTTTCGAATAGTATGTATTGAGTTTAATAGCCATGGGAGGTTTTAGTATGTTAGGATTCAGAAGAAGCTTTTTCGGCGGCAATTGCGAAGTCCTTATGTTCATTATCCTCTTCCTTCTCCTTTTCTGCAACGGATGTGGTGATGAAGACAACAAGTGCTGCGATTAACGGTTGATCTGCGCAATTTTTCCGGAAGGAGGTGCCATTCATGAAGAACTTCGGACGTGATTGTGATTGCACAATATTATTCTTTATCCTTATTTTCCTCTGTCTGTTCTGGAATAGAGATGGCGGCTGCTGTGATTAAATGATCTGCTGATTGGTATCAAAAAAGCGGGTGCAAGACAGCCCCGCTTTTTTTTGGTTCTATAATAAATGTTGGGGTACTGGAGATAAAAATCGAGTGCTCCAACATTTTTTAAAAAAAGAGAGCATGAAGTTGAAATCTCGAGTAAAATGAAGTTGCTCACACCACATTTGAAAGGAGATTCAACCATGCTCTATTCAAATTATATGCGAGAAATAATAGGATTAAAAGACGTAATTGTAACTTCAGTTGAAAGAAAAGATAACCAGCTGAATATCAGCATAAAGATGGAGAGAAAAATCCATCGATGTCCATGCTGCAATAGCAGCACCGATAAGATTCACGATTACCGGGTTCAGAAGATTAAGGACATTGCTTCTTTTGGAAGCTACACGATTCTGTATTTAAGGAAAAGACGGTATGTATGTCCAAATTGCAAAAAGAGGTTTTATGAGCAGATATCATTTCTTCCAAGATATCATAGAATAACCAGCCGTTTAGTTGTAAATATACTTGACTCATTAAGAACTGTTCATTCCATAAAACATGTTGCTAAAGCGGTAAATGTTTCGTCAACGACGGCTACAAGAATATTTGACCACATAAACTATACGAACAGGAGCCTGCCAAGAGTTCTCTCGATGGATGAATTTAAGGGAAATGCAGGTGGAGAGAAGTTTCAATGTATTATTACCGATCCCGAACATAAAAAAGTACTGGATGTTCTCCCTAACCGCAAGGCTGAAGACTTGTATGCATACTTTTTAAAATACAAAGATAGGCACAATGTCAAATACATAGTTATGGACATGAGTGGCCCATATCGTTGTCTGGCAAAAGCTGTATTTCCGAAGGCACAAATCATCGCAGATAAATATCATGTGGTAAGGCAAGTCAACTGGGCATTTGAAAATGTTAGAAAAGCTGAACAGAAGAAGTTCAATGAACAGCGAAGAAAGTATTTTAAAAGGAGTAGAAAGGTTCTTTTAAAACGACCCGAAACCCTAACTTCAGATGAAGCTGATCAAGTTGAAGCAATGTTGAAAATCTCAGTCAAGTCCAAATTAGTGTGTAAATTACCTCGGTCATCAAACGGTAGCTAATGAGACAATAGCCTAAGCGTTTATGCCGCGAAAGCTGTTGACGATGAGTACATGGCATGTTAGGCTGTTGGCCG
>DUSJ01000051.1 GCA_012842645.1 Clostridiaceae bacterium
ACCAGGATGCCCAGGATCGCTCCTGCTATCACCTGTATCGGGGTATGGCCCAGAAGTACTTTAAGCTCTTTATCGACCCGTATTTCCCTGGAGTGGTATATGATCTTGTTCAGTACTTCGGCCTGTTTGCCTGCTGCCCGTCTTACTCCTGCCGCATCGGCCATAACGATGAAAGAGAGAATGACAGATATGGCAAACGCAGCAGAATCAAACCCGTAATTTATACCTGCAACAGTCGCCAGACATACCGTAATGGCGCTGTGGGAACTTGGCATTCCCCCCGATGAAACCAGTTTCCTGAAATCAAGCTTTTTATCCCTGACAAGGTGTATGATGAATTTTATGAACTGGGCGAGAAACCATGCAACTATGGGCAGGGTAATCGCTTTATTCCTGAATATTTCCCCTATTGTCAATGTAAATTTTCCCCCTGTGATGATACCTTCCGTTACTTGTTTCTCCTTGCGATAAAAACTGCCATCTTTACAAGAAAATCATTGTTTTCCAAAGTCGCAAGAGCTTCCACGGCTTTTTCCACCGTCTGGTCCAAAAGCTCCCTGGCTTTATTTATGCCCAACTTACTCACAAAAGTAGCCTTTTTGTTCTTTTCATCGCTTCCGACCGGTTTTCCAAGTGTTTCTCCGGTACCTTCCAGGTCGAGTATATCATCTTTGATCTGAAAGGCGAGCCCAATATTTTCAGCATATACCGCCAAATTCGAAAGGATTTCATCCCCGGCGCCGAAAAGAACAGCCGGCACCAGGGCTGCCGCCTTTATCATCGCTCCTGTTTTCATTCTATGCATGGAGCAAAGCTCTTCATACGTTATATCCCTGTTCTCGGATTTGATGTCCATGACCTGGCCGCCTATCATGCCTGATATCCCTGCAGCTTCGGCGATCAGAAGCGCCGTTTCCGTTTTATTAAGCCCGCTGTCCCCTTTTTTCGCCATATCGGCAATCATGATCTCATATGCGAGGTTGAGCAGCCCGTCCCCGGCGAGGACAGCCATGGCTTCCCCGAATACCTTGTGACTGGTGGGCTTTCCGCGCCGGAAATCATCGTTGTCCATGCATGGCAGATCGTCATGTATGAGCGAATAGGTATGGATAAGCTCGATGGCTGCTGCATAAGGCATTATATAATCCCTGTCGCACTTAAGCATATCGCAGACCGCGATCGACAGCACAGGCCTTATCCTCTTGCCTCCCGCCATCAGGCTGTAATTCATTGCCTCGTGGATACCGTCCCCGGAAGGCAGGTATTTCCCCGCTATCGAATTAAGCCAGTTTTCAGCTATATCCTGGTATTCCCTGTACTTTTCGTTAAAGCTCATAACTGCAATTCTCCGGGATCAAAATCCTTCTCGGCAATCCCGTCCTTTCCCTCGATGAGTATGGTGATACGTTTTTCGATTTCATCAAGCTTTTTATTGCAATAACGTACCAGTTCGACGCCTCTTTCAAACATTTTGATGGAATCTTCCAGAGTCAGTTCGCCGTTTTCCAGAAGTTCAACTATGCTTTCCAGTTCTGCTGCCGCCTGTTCATATGTAATATTTTGATTTTCCGCATCCTTTTTCATACATTTGCTCCCTTCTATCAATAGCTAAGGTCCTGTCATTTCGTTCCGCGACAAGCTATACCCTATGAATGTTCAATTTATTGGTTCATACAATTTGATTTAAAGCAGCGTGCCTGTATGATCCCGGATGGATTCACGGAGCGATAAATCGCTACAGGCTACAGCCGCAATTATCCCATGGAAGAAATGGTTTTCTCATGCAAAGCGGCGAACTCCCCGTCGGCGACCTTCACTATGAGCCTGTCTCCCGGCTCCAGGCCACTGACAGAACGCACTATGGTCCCGTCTTCCTTCCTGACCACGCTATATCCTCGGCTCAATACAGTCAGTGGGCTTAAGGCATTCAGCCTGCCTGCCGCGACTCTGAACTGAGAGCGGAAACGTTCTGTCAGCGCCCTGCCATGCAAGGCAAGATTACGGTCCAGCGAGTCGATTGCCTGTCTTTTTTGGTTTATAAAATCCAAAGGCCTCCTGAAGCATCTCGATTTAGCCATCTTGTCCATCCGTTCCCGTTCCTTTGTCAGTTTCCGGGCAAGAGAACCGGCCAGCCGCTTTTTGTAATTTTCCAGCCTGTCGATTATAACCCGCTTTTCAGGAATAACAAGTTCG
>DUSJ01000052.1 GCA_012842645.1 Clostridiaceae bacterium
CTTTATTGGTGTTGACACCGCACAGGTGGGCAACGTTAATGTTGGACCCTGTCGCATAAACGTGTCGGCCAAATACGGTCTTCGACAAAAGTATGTGCATGATTATTACAAAAATAAGAACCACTATGGTAATAACGGGGAGCCATCCGGTAGGTTTATTTTCCGTTTTTATCAGGCGTGCGGCACCGAGCCATGAATATGTGCTGGTAAGCCCCGAAACAGAGCTTCCTCCGGAAAATATGTAGCACAGGCCACGCGCTATGTTCAGGGATGCCAAAGTCGCAATCATGGGCACTACTTTGAATCCTGTAACCATTAAACCGTTGAAGGCTCCGAATATCGTTCCGACCATTGTAGCAACCAGCAGCTGTACTGTTGCCATAACCAATATGCTGGTGTCTGCAGGCAGTTCGCGGCATATCAAAGCTGCGATTACACCGGCAAGCGCGCCTACAGCGCCAACTGAAATATCTATGCCGCCGGTAATGATAACGTAGGTAAGTCCAATCGACAACATGGCGTTGATAGCCATCTGGGTCGTCAGATTAATTAGGTTGGTAGCCTTAAGAAACGCGGAATTGCCGATTGCAAAGCCGATACAGAGCACAATAAGCACACAAAAAACAATGTTCTGTTTAACAAAGCTCAAAAACTTATCGGTAAATTTCAGCTGCCGGCCTTCAAGAACTTTTTGCATAGGGGTACTTCCTTTCATATCTATGGTTGATTAGCTGCTAGCCAAACTGATTATATTGTTTTCATTTATATCTGCACCAGTCAGTTCCCCGCTGATGCGGCCTTCCCTCATAACCAGCACTCTGTCGCTGATTCCTATGACCTCAGGCATCTCGGAGGACACGATGATGATGCAGCCGCCCTTGTCAAGGAAGTCATTCATCAGTGAGTAGAATTCTGACTTGGCATTGACATCGATGCCACGGGTCGGCTCGTCAAGGATCAGAATATCCGAATGGGCTACCAGCCATCTGGCAAGCAGAACTTTCTGCTGGTTGCCGCCTGACAGGTTACCGATTATAGCCTCGGTTGAAGGTGTCTTGACCGAGAGCTTCTTAATCATTTCCTTTGATGTCTCTTCTTCCCAGTTTTCATTAAGAAACCCGAATTTTCGGCTATTCCTGGGCAGACTGGGCAGAACCAGGTTTTTCTTTACAGTGGTCCGCAGCATAAGCCCGGTACGGCGGCGATCTTCAGTAACCATGCCTATTCCGGCATTGATTGCATCCTTGGGAGACCTGAAAGCAACTTCCTTTCCGTTGACATATATCTTTCCTGAGTCTGCTCTTCGCGCGCCGAAAATTGTTTCCATAACTTCAGTGCGCCCGGCGCCGACTAGCCCGGCAAAACTGAGGATCTCGCCTGCATATGCCGTAAATGAAATATCGTAGAACTCGTTTTTCCGGGTCAGTCCTTCCACCCTGAGCATTTCTTTTCCGCGGGCATGCTTCTTGCGTTTATAATAATCGCCTATATCACGGCCTACCATGTTTGCCACAAGCTCAGATTCGGTAGTATCCTTAACCATTTTCGTAATTATCTTTTTTCCGTCACGCAGGACAGTTGCGCGATCGCATATGCGAAAGATCTCTGCCAAACGATGGGATATATATATAATCGTGACATTGTTTTTGCGCAGCTTGTCAATTTGGGCAAACAGCGCTTCTATCTCATGCTCCGACAGGGATGAAGTAGGTTCATCCATTATAACGACTTTTGCTTTTTTGATTATGAGCTTCGCAATCTCCACCATCTGCTGCTGGGCGGCAGTAAGGTCTCTTGCAATGGTCGTTGCCTTGATATTTACATTCATGCTGTCAAGGATTTCCTGGGATACCTTGTTCATGTAGGCACGATCAAGAAACGCGCCTTTCTTTGGCTCTATACCAAGAAAGATATTTTCAGCCACGGTAAGATCATTGGCTATACTAAGTTCCTGGTGAATGACCGCGATACCTTTCTGAATGGCATCATGGGGATTATGGAATTCAACTTTTTGCCCTTCAAGAACCACGTATCCTTCCGTCGGAGTATATACGCCTGACAGGATTTTTATAAGCGTCGACTTCCCGGCACCGTTTTCGCCCAGCAAGGCATGAACTTCGCCCGGATAAAAATCCAGGGAAACATTGGAAAGGGCTATTACGCCCGGAAATATCTTTGTACAATTCACAGCCTGTATTGTTGGTTCCATCGCAAAACTCCTTAATAAGCGTAGAGGCGCAATATATTAATGTAATTGACGGTGTCCGGATATTAATCCGGACACCATTCTTCTTTCAATGAAAACCTGAGTTAGGCACAAATTACTTAGCTTTGGCATTTGAAGCATCAACCAGATACGGAGCAATCAATATTGTTTCCTGGTCTACCTTGCCTGTAGTCAGATACTTAACCATCTGCTGAGCGATTTCGTAACCGATCTTGTACGGATCCTGTGCTACGTCTGCGATCCATATCTTCCCGTTCTCAGGATCGAGGATTGCTTCGTGAGCCTCAGGGTTGGCGTCAAAGCCTATCATGACTGTATGAGCTCCGGCCGCTTTTATGGCAGCGAGAGCGCCAACGCAGGCAGGATCGCCGACTGTGAATATAACTGCCATATCGGGATACTGGGTGAGCGCGTCGCTCATAAGTGATTCAGCTGTTGAAGCATCACCCTTGTAGTTGCCGATATTTACTATATTAAGATTATACTTATCTTTATATTCATTGACAACACTGTACCAGCCGTTTTCACGGTCTATGCAGGACTGGGGTTCGGGATACCCGATGATACCGATAGTTGCGCCATTGGTCAGGCCTTTGTCTTCGAGATACTTGATTGTAGCCTGTCCGCCTACAACACCGCCCTGGAAGTTGTCGGTTCCGACAAAGCACTTGATAACATTGGTCTGTGTTGATGTACAGTCGAATGCGAACATAGGAACTCCATCCTTGTCGGCTGCTTCA